>CAYXMO010000019.1:0-22000 GCA_964465935.1 uncultured Rhizobium sp. | reverse complement strand
AGGAGATCAACCCGTGCGCCGGCGCCGGCCACGGCATCATCCCCGACACGACCGATGCCAACTCGCGCGCCACGCTCGAAGCCGCCGCCGCCGACGCGCGCCATGGCCTTAGCACCGACGATCTTCCCGCCGCGCGGGCCGATGCGGCCAAGATCGTCAAGGCGCTCAAGAGCCTGCAATAGCTACCGTCACGCCCCCACCGCGTTCACGAACACCGCATACACGCTCGTGCTCGCGGCGATGAACAGGCGGTTGCGCTTGGCCCCGCCGAAGCACAGATTCGCCGCCGTCTCCGGCAGGTGGATTTTCCCGATCAGCGCCCCGTCTTCCGGCGCATAGCAGCGCACGCCGTCTTCGCGCGCCTCCGCCCAGCCCATCGTGCACCACACATGTCCGTCGGTGTCGACACGCACCCCGTCGGTGATGCCGGGCGCGAAGCCCTTGGCGAAGACGCGGCCGGCGCCCAGCTTGGTCCCGCCGTCGACGACGTCGTAGACCCGTAGTGTCGCGGCGCCGCTGTCGGCGACATAGAGCCGGCGCTCGTCCGGCGCGAACGCCAGCCCGTTCGGGCGCTGCATGTCCTCGGCCATCACCGCCACCGCACCCGTCGTGCCATCGATGCGATAGACGCGCATCGGCAGCTCCGCCACCGCCGCGTCGCCCTCGTAATTGTTCAAGATGCCGTAGCCGGGATCGCTGAACCACACCGCGCCGTCGCGCGCCACCACCACGTCGTTGGGCGCGTTCAGCCGCTTGCCGCCCACGCCGTCGCACAAGACTGTGATCCGTCCGTCATGCTCGGTGCGCGTCACGCGCCGGCTCTGGTGCTCGCAGGTCACCAGCCGCCCCTGCAGGTCGCGCGTGTTGCCGTTGGCGTAGTTCGACGGCGCGCGATAGGTGCTGACATGCCCATCCTCCTCCAGCCAGCGCAGCATGCGGTTGTTCGGGATGTCGCTGACGATCAGATAGCCGCCGTCGCCGAACCAGCACGGCCCCTCGGCCCAGCGCAGGCCGGTCACGATGCGCTCGATCGCGGCATTGCCGATCTTGGCGCCGAAGCGCTTGTCCAGCACCTCCACCCGCGGATCGGGATAGCGCCAGCCCGGCAGCACCCCCAGCGCCAGCTCGTCGGCCCGTGCCGCCGCTCCAGTTACCGCTACCATTGCTGCCCCGCGCAACATGTCCCGCCGCCGCATCGCGCGCTCCTGTGATGATCCCCGCGGCGAAAGTCTCGCGCCGGCGGGGTCCGTCGGCAACCGGCGCAAATAATTCTGCCGCGGGGGCTTGCAATTCCTGATTGTGTTCCCCATTTGTTCTAGTGATTGAACCAAAGCAACGGAGACGGCGAAATCCCCAGCGGAATGGGCCTTCAAGCCCAGCCCCGCCGCGATGTGAGATCAGACAGGTCAGGGCGCCCTCACATGCGCCCGCGCGCGACCGCCCCATGGACGCTTACCGTCCTCCCAATAAGCCGCTCGCCCACCGGGCCAGCGAGAGCCCACGGGACTCGGTTCAGTCCGCTCACCGGCGATCGTCGCAAGACCGGGGCGGTGGACGACCGTGCGTGTCGGCCGGCGGGTGACAGCGCCGGTCGGATGCCAGCGGCGGCATCGAAACGAGCGGGCGTCGCGCGTTGCGGCGCCCGTTCGTTAGGCGGCGTCTTACATCGCCGGCCACACGCCGTAGATCAGGATCAGCACGATGCCGGCCAGCGACGCGCCCCACAGCAGCGTGCGCACCACCGGAATGCCCAGGATGTACGCCGGCGCATAGGCGAGCCGCGACCAGAAATATATCTGCGCCCCCAGCGCCGTCCACGCGTTGAGCTTGCCCATCGAACTGGCGACCACCACCGCGGCCAGGAAGAACACGAAGGTCTCGAGGAAATTTTTGAACGCCCGCTCGGCGCGCCCGCCCATCTTGCTCACCGGCGGCGGCGCGTCGTCGCGCATGCTCAGGCCCCAGGGCAGGCCACGCGCACCAACGCTGAACAAGGTGGCGAGCAACAGCTGGGCGAGGCCCAGCACGATGCTCAACCACAGCATTTGTATCTCGACAGAACCAAAAGTGCCCATGTCATCCCCTCCGAAATGTGTCGCTCAAAACCACCGCGTCACGGCGTAAAGCACGCCGCCGGCAATCGCCAGGAAGACCGCCACCCACAACGCACCGGCCACGGTCTGGCCGAGCGCGCCGGAAAATCCGCCATCGCTCTGTTCCGGCTTGGGCGGCAGGTCGTCTTCGTCCATGGCTCCCCCGTGCGCCCGCGAGCCTAGCCTACTTGGCGGGCCGCCGCCAAAAGACCATGATCGCGGCCGACGATCCGTGCTCGAAACCGCCCTGGGGGATGTCCATGATTCGCAAAGTTCTTCTTGCCGCCGGCCTTGCCGCCGCCGTCGCGACGCCGGCCGCCGCCGCCGACCTGATCGGCAGCTACAATGCGTATTTGAGCCGCGCCGACCACTACAATTCGCAAGGCGAACGGCTGACCTCCGCCGCCGCGATCATCCGCCAGGACCGCGCCAATTTCCACAAATTCGGCATCCAGGACGACCAGGACGAGAGCGACAATTACTTCGACAACGTCAACAACCGCGCCGTGCTCGAGCGCATGCTGAACGACGGCGATTCCGATGCCGGCGTGCTCAGCCGCATCGTCAACAGCAACGTCATGATCCATGTCGACATCTACCGCAGCCGCCATCACGGCGACTACGTCGTGGTGACGCTGGGCGACGAGGGCGGCGGGTACTGAAGCGCAATCGGGCAAAGCGTTCTTCAGCTTTACCCGTAAATTGCGCGCATTGTTAAGGCAGCAGCTCCGGCCGGTACTCGAAATGCATGGTGTCGTAGTGATACCAGCGGCCGCCCCAGATGAAGCCATGGCGCTCGAACACGCGCGCGATCTCGACGGGGATGCGGTTGTGCCAGCCATCCTTGGACCAGCGCCAATAGTCCGACGCGGCGCTGTTGATGTCGATCGCCGCGCCCCAGGCGTGCACCGAGCGCGCCGTCGATCCCGCGATCTTGCGGCAGTTGTAGGTGCCTGAGTTCGGCACCAGGTATTTCAGGAAGCGGTCGGGCAGGGCGTCCAGCTCGGCGCTGACCGCTTCCAGCGCCTTGTCGACGCCGTTGGCGGTGGTGATCTCGACGCGCCCGCCATGGTGCTGGGGCAGCCAGGCGATGGCGCGCATCTTGGGCGTCACCTCGCCTTTGTCGCAGTCGCCATACATGGCGTTGAACAGCGGCTCGAAGCGCACCCGACCCGGATCGTAGTCGGTGGCCGGCGCCGTCGCGTCGGCGCCCGCCGGATAGGCGGCATAGAACATGTCGTCGACATCGGCATGCTCGACCATCTGGTCGAAGCTCTTGTCGGTGCGCCCGTCGGAGATCGCGAATTTGCGCCCGTCCTTCAGCACCAGCCATTTGTCGTCGTGGCTGCTCAGGAAATCGGGATAGCTCTTGACCAGCTTGTCGAGCTTGGCGGCGAGATCCGGCGGCGGCGCGCCATAGCCGGCGGCCTGCGCCCCGCCGCACATTGCGGCGAATGCCAATCCCCAAAGCCAAGGCCGTTTCATGCGCCCACCGCCGCCGATCCGGCGGCATTCAAGCGCGCCCGGCCTATTTCGGCAAATAGGCGTTGGGCTCGACCAGCTCGAAACCGGCGGTTTCGCTGACGCATTGGCGCAGCAGGAAGCTGTGGCCCGAGCCGTAGAACACCACGATGCGGTCGCCAGGCTTGGCGAGCTGCAGGATGTTGGCGCAGATCAGGAAGTTGCGCTTGTACCAGGCGGTCATCAGGTCCGCACCCGGCTGCTCCGTGCCGCCGCCGACATGCAGCGTGGCGCGGTAGAATTCGTTGCCGCGCGCGATCAGCGTGGGATCGTTGAGCCAGCGCAAGGCCGCCGCCACCGTTCCGGTCTTGATCAAGGTGTCCTGCTGGCCCACGAAGCCCTCGATCGCGGCGCCGGCATCGTCCAGCCAGGCGCTTTGGCCGTGCGCCTTCGCATAGGTCTGCACCGCCTCGTAAGGAAACTCGCCGTCGACATCGATGCCGTGAAACTCGGCCAGTCCCGCCTTCGCCGCCAGCCGGAAGCCGAGCTGCACCACTTCGTTGTGCGACGGCTCCAGCGCCCCAGCGCGATATTGGGCATAGCGCTGCGCGGCGACGTCCGCCGGCCATTCCGCCGCCACCACGGTCGGCTTGAAGGCAGCCAGCGCGTCGGTCACCGCCGCGATCTCAGCCTGCCGCGCCGGCGACAACATGTCGTCGACCGTCACATTGTGCAGGTCCTTGCCCGGATTGCTCATATGGAAGTCGCCGACGATCATCACCCGGACCGGCTCCGCCGCTGCCGCGGGAACGGCCAGAAACGCGAGGCTGAGCGCGGCGGCGAACATCTTCATCGGTTTTAACCTTGAGAGTGCCGGCCCGCTCTACCACCGGCGCCCTGGCGGCGCCGACTCCGTGCCGGGCAGTGCGGTCATGCCGCAGCGCGATGCGTCCATTCTAGCGCTTTACGGCATCTAAAGAGCCATCGGGCACAATGGAAAACCCGGCTTCCGATCGCCATATTGGACCCATGACCGGCATGACCATCGTCCAGAAGGCCGAACGCATCTATTCGCAGCTCGAACACCGGGCCGATGCGGTGGTGCACGTCCTGGGCATCCTGTTCGCGATCAACGCCAGCGTCTTCCTGCTGTGGCGCGTCACCGGCATGCCGGCGGCCGTCAGCGTCCTGGTCTACTGCGCCGGCCTGCTCGCCATGATCTGCTTCTCGGCGGCCTATAATCTGGCGCCGCTGGGCCCCTCCAAGCTGATCCTGCGCCGGCTGGACCATGCCGCCATCTTCATCATGATCGCCGCCACCTACACGCCCTTCGCGGTGAATCGGCTGGGCGCGCCCTATGGCGGCATCATCCTCGCCCTGGTCTGGCTCGCCGCCAGCTTCGGCGTCGCGATGAAGGTGCTGTTTCCGCGCCGCTTCGAATGGTTCAGCCTTGGGCTCTATCTCGGCATGGGCTGGATGATCGTGACCGTGCTGCAGCCGCTGCATGCGGCGATGAGCCAGACCGATTTCTGGCTGCTGGTCGCCGGCGGCGTCGTCTATTCCGCCGGCGTCGCGTTCTACGTCATCGAGCGCATCCCGTATCACAAAGCGATCTGGCACGCCTTCGTTCTGGTCGCCGCGGTGCTGCACTTCTCGGCCATCGCCTTCGAATTCGCCTAGATAGAATCGGCAAGCTTTCGTGAATGGCGCCATGGCGGCCTATCGCGTACCCAGAACCATGATCCGTGCGGTGATCTTCGATTGCGACGGCGTCCTGGTGGACAGCGAGGTCCTCGCCCATGAGGTCGAGATCGCGGTGCTGGCCGAGCTCGGCCTGCACTACGACGCCCACGAATTCACCGTTCGCTTCATGGGCCGCAGCGACAAGGTGTTTTACGAGATGCTGGACGCCGACGGCCGCGAGCGGCTCGGCCGTTCCATCGTCGACGAGATCAAGGGGCCGATGAGCACGCGCTACAAACAGGCGATCGAACAGCGCCTGACTGAGGTCCCCGGCGCGCTCAGCGCCGTCCGCGCCTTGCGCCTGCCCAAGGCGGTCGCCAGCTCCTCGACCGAGCGGGGCCTCGGCGTCAAGCTGCGCAAGGTCGGCCACTGGGACCATTTCGCGCCGCACGTCTATTCCGCCGAGCATGTCGCCCACGCCAAGCCGGCGCCGGACCTCTTCCTGCTCGCCGCCAAGTCGCTCGGCGTCGCGCCGGCGCAGTGCCTGGTGATCGAGGACAGCGTCAACGGCGTCACCGCCGGCATCGCCGCCGGCATGCGCGTCTGGGGCTTTTCCGGCGGCGGCCACATGACGCCGCGCATTGCCGAGCACCTCACCGAGGCCGGCGCCGAACGCATCGTGACGAGTTGGACGGAAGCGGAGGAATTGTTCCGTCAACTGTAGTTGAAGCTCAGCGATATCCGCTGCCCGCGCGCCGCGTTCATCGGCACTTCATGGCGCAGCCAGCTCTCCCACAGCAACACCGTCCCCGGTTTCGGCGCGATGCTGACGAAGCTGCGATTATTCGCCCGTGGCTTGGCCTTGCGCGGCGGCGCCGCCATCAACAGCCCCAGGCGCGGGTCCTCGAACTTGATCGCGCTCGCGCCTTTGGGCACCGCCACGTAATAGGTCCCGCTGACCGCGGCATGGGGATGGATATGCCCGCCATGGACGCCGCCTTGCGGCATCACGTTGATCCAAAGACTGTCCAGCTTCAGCCGCTTGCCACGCAGATCGAAATCCACCTGCCGCGCGAAGGCTGCGACATGGCCATCGAGCGCACGGCGCAGGTCGTCGAACACGCTCGCCCGCTGCGGCAGGTCGTCCAGCGAGGCATAGGAGGTGTAGCCGCGATAGCCGTGTTCGCGCGCCCAGCGCTGTCCGGCGCGATCCTCGGCGGCGATCGCCAGGCAGGCGCGCTTCAGCTCGCCGTTCAGCGCCGCGGCGCCGCTGAGCTCGGCGCGGTAGAGCGTGGTCGCGAAGTGCAGGGCGGCCATTCACAAGCCCGGATAGAGCAGCGCCACCAGCAGCAGGATGATAGCCAGCGTCGCGATCAGCCAAACCAGCGTCCGCAATCCCGGCACGCCGAAGCCGTAGAGCGGCAGATAGACGATACGGGCCGCCAGATAGGCGTCGGCGCCCAGGACCGTCGCCCAATTGTGCCGCCCGGCCGTGGCGCAGAGCAGGATCGCGACGGCGAAGAAGGGAAAGGTCTCCATGAAATTGCGCGAGGCGCGCTCCAGCCGCCCTGCTATCCTGCCGGCTGGCGGCGGCGCCGCGTCGCGCGCCCCGACATTCCAGGCCAGCCCGCGCTGGCTGTTGCCGGTCCGCGCCGCGATCATCAGATGGAACAGCCCCAGGATCGTTGCCAGCGCCAGCATGGTAAGTTCCGTGCTGAGCCCGCCCAGCGACAGGTTGAGCAGCGGCGAAGTCTGAATGAACGACATGTAACGTCCCCCCGTTTGTTCCAGCCTATCGCGCCGCTGCCGCAAAGGTTAGTGGTTCGTTGACGGCCCTTATGCGAAGATCGCGGCCTGTCGAAAGGACCCTATCCATGCGCGCCCTTCTGCCGCTTGCCGCCGTCTGCCTGCTGGGCTTGGCCCTGTCCGGCTGCGCCGTGACCGAAGTCGTCGGCGCCGGGGTCGGCGTCGCCACCACCGTCGTCAGCACCACGGCGCATGTCGCCGGCAGCGTCGTCAGCGGCGCCGCCGACACGGTCAGCGGCGGCGACGATGAGGACAAGGACGGCGATTCCGATCGTCACCATCACAAAGATGGCGACGACGACGGCGACAAATAGGTCTTAAAAGTTATCCTTGCGCTTGCGCATCTCGCCGAACACGTCGACCGCGTCGGCGTGGATCACGCCGAGCGCATGGCGGATTTCGGCCGAATCGACGCGCAGGAACGGATTGGTTTTCTTCTCCAGCCCGATGGTCGATGGAATGGTCGGCGCGCCCTTGGCGCGCGCGGCATCGACCTCGCGCATGCGTGCCGCCAGCGCCGCATTGCCCGGCTCCAGCGTCAGCGCGAAGCGGCCGTTGCTCTGGGTGTATTCATGGCCGCAATAGACTCGCGTCGCATCGGGCAGCGCCAGCAGCTTGGACAAGCTCCCCCACATCATCGCCGGCGTGCCTTCGAATAGCCGTCCGCAGCCTATGGCGAACAGCGTGTCGCCGGTGAACACCGCATCGTCGAATACGAAGGCGATATGCGCCCTTGTATGGGCGGGGATTTCGAGCACCGGCACCTTGCGCCCCCCGAAAGTCCAGGGCGCCGCCTCGGTCACGCCGTCGTCGATGCCGGGGATGCGCTCGCGGTCCTTCTCCGGGCCAATGACGCGGGCGCCGAACTGCTCCTTCAAGGGAACATTGCCGCCGGTGTGGTCGAAATGGTGATGGGTGTTGAGGATATGGGTCAGCTTCCAGCCGTGCCGGGCCAGCGCCTGCTTGACCGGCTCGGGCTCCGACGGGTCGACCACGGCGGTCAGCCCGGCATCGGCGTCATGCACCAGATAGGCGTAATTGTCTTTCAGGCAGGGGACGAGTTCGATCCGGAGCGCGGTCATGGGGTCATCCTTTGAGCCACGCTAACAGCGGCGGCTGCCGCGTTGAACCGGGCGCGGCGTCGCGCTACGTCAGGTCATGCAGCTGGACGCCGCCGATCTCGCGGATTTCTACGAGGCCCCGCTGGGCCAATTGACGCGGCGCATCCTGGCCCGCCAGTTGCGCACGCTCTGGCCCTCGGCCAAGGGCGCCTGCGTCCTGGGCTACGGCTTTGCGGTGCCCTATCTGCGGCCCTACCAGGGCGAAGCCGAACGCGTCGTCGCGGTCATGCCGGCGCAGCAGGGCGTGGTCGCCTGGCCGTCCGTGCGCCCGCTCACCGCCTTGACCGACGAAGCGGCGCTGCCCTTTCCCGACGCCTTCTTCGACCGCATCCTGGTGATCCACGGCCTTGAGGGTGCCGACGCCACTCGCCCGCTGCTGCGCCAGCTCTGGCGCGTGCTCGCGCCGGAGGGGCGGCTGCTCCTCGTCGCGCCCAACCGCGCCAGCCTGTGGGCCCAGCTCGAGCGCTCGCCCTTCGGCGTCGGCCGTCCGTTCTCGCGCGGCGAACTCGACCGGCTGCTGCGCGGCGCCCTGTTCGAGCCGCTGCGCTGGGATCGCGCGCTCTACGTTCCCCCGTTTCATGGCCGCCGCCTGACGCGCACCGGCACGGGTTGGGAACGCGTGCTGCGCCGCCTCCTCCCCGGCCTCTCCGGCGTCCACATCGTCGAAGCGGGAAAGAGCTTCTACGGCGCCGTGCCGATGCCGGTGGCCAAGGCGACGCCGCAATGGCAGGCCGCGCGCGAAGCGAATGCCACGGCGCGCAATGCGCCGTCGCTCAGGGCACCGCTTCGTTAATCGCGCTTCATCAATGTCGGTTGCATGACGACGCCGGCGTCATCGAATTTTCGTATACGCCGCTATTTTGTTTTCACAGCAGTGTGAAGCGCACGCGCGGTTTGCGCACGCGCCATGCGCCTCACTCACACATGATGCTGACACGCTATTTTTTCGCGCGTTGCGTAGGATTTTTCCGATATGCATTGCCGGCGCGTAAGAAGGCGCACGCATCGGTGATTGGCGCCCCCTTACAATTCTTTGCTTCCTACCCAAATCGAATTCGCCGGCCCCCTTTCCGGCGTAACCTGGAGGAAGACATGACTTTTGCGAAATCCGTTGGCCTGGCCGCCGCTCTCAGCCTGACGCTCGGCGCCGCGAGCGCGTTTGCCCAGACCACCGAGCCGGCGAGCTCTGTGGGCTGCCTGCATATGTCCAAGAAGGTCTCGGCCGCGCTCGATGCCAATCAGACCTCGGCGAACTTCTCGGCCGCGCGCACCCAGGCGCAAGGCGCCCAGGGCTTCTGCGCCCACGGCCTCTACAAGATCGGCGTCGATGGCTATGCCAAGGCGCTCGAAATGCTCGGCGCCAGCTAAGCTGACGCCATCAGCGACGCGGGCGGTACAAGCGCAATCGGGTGGAACATCTTCGTTCCACCCGTAAATTGCGCGCCAATCGAGAAGCCGAAGCGGGCCGCCCGCGCGCTTAATTCCTGCGCAACAGGAAGATCGCGCCGCCGGCCAGCAGGTTCGGCCCCCAGGCATCGGCGCGCATCGGGTGGCTGCGGCCGTTTTCGTCGAGCGCCAGCGCCCGCTCGATCGTCGCGCCCGTCTCCTTCGCCAGCGCCACGAAATCGGCGATGGTGCACAGATGGATGTTGGGCGTGTCGTACCATTCATGGCCCAGCGCCTGGGTGCGCGGCATGCGCCCCTGGGTGAGGATTCCCAGCCGCACCTTCCAATGGCCGAAATTCGGCAGCGAGATGACGGTGCGCCGTCCGATCCGCAGCAGGTGCCCCAGCACGTCGCGCGGGCTGCGCGTCGCCTGGATGGTCTGGCTCAGGATCGCGACGTCGAAGGCGGCGCTGGGATATTCGCCCAGATCGGTGTCGGCATCGCCCTGCATCACCGGCAAGCCCCGTGCGACGCAAGCATTGACGTTCTGCTGCACCAGTTCGATGCCGCGCCCGTCGACGCCCTTGGTCGCGGCCAGGTGTTCGAGCAGCGCCCCGTCGCCACAGCCGACGTCCAGGACGCGCGCCCCGCTCGGGATCATTTCGGCAATGGCGGCAAGATCGGGGCGCAGCGCCGTCATGCGCCCACCGTGGCGGCGACGGAATTGAGGAAGCCGCGCACCGTCGCGAACATCTCCGGCTCGTCGAGCAGGAAGGCGTCGTGACCGCGGTCGGTCGCGATCTCGACGAAGCTCACCGTCGCGGCGCTGGCGTTCAGCGCATGCGCGACGTGCTTGTTCTCGACGGTGGGGAACAGCCAGTCGCTGGTGAAGGAGACGATCAGGAACCGCGTCTTGGCGCCCTGAAAGGCCTGCGCCAACGTCCCGCCATGCTCGGCGGCGAGATCGAAATAGTCCATCGCCCGGGTGATGTAGAGATAGGAATTGGCGTCGAAGCGGTCGACGAAGCTGACGCCCTGGTGATGCAGATAGGATTCGATCTGGAAGTCCGGCCCGAAGCCGAACGAGATCTGCTCGCGGTCCTGCAGCGAACGTCCGAATTTGCGCTGCAGCGCCGCTTCCGAAAGGTAAGTGATATGCGCCGCCATGCGCGCCACCGCCAGGCCCTTGGACGGCTGGGTGCCGTGCAGCTGATAGGTGCCGTTCTTCCAGTCGGGATCGGCCATGATCGCCTGGCGTCCGACCTCGTGGAACGCGATGTTCTGCGCCGAGTGCCGCGCCGCGCAGGCGATCGGCACGGCGCTGACCACGCGCTCAGGGAAGCTCGCGGCCCATTGCAGCACCTGCATGCCGCCCATCGAGCCGCCGATCACGCTCAGCACCTTGTCGATGCCGAGCGCGTCCAGCAGCATCGCCTGCGCCCGCACCATGTCGCGGATCGTGACCAGCGGAAAATCCAGGCCATAGGGCTTGCCCGTTGCGGCGCAGATTTCGGCCGGCCCGGTCGTGCCCATGCAGCCGCCCAGGACGTTGGCGCAGATCACGAAGAAGCGGCCGGTATCGATGGGAAGGCCAGGTCCCACCATCGTGTTCCACCAGCCCGGCTTGCCGGTGACCGGATGGTTGCTGGCGACGAACTGATCGCCGGTCAGCGCATGGCAGATCAGCACCGCGTTGGATTTGTCGGCGTTCAGCGTGCCGTAGGTCATATAGGCGACGGTCAGGGGGACAAGCGTTTTGCCGCAGTCCAGCGTCAGCGGCGCCGCAAAAGTCAGGGCATGACCGACATCGGCGTCCGCCGCGGTCACGGGCCTTAGGAATTTGGGCAATTCGGCCACGTCGATCCAATCCCAAGCAGGGCGGGTTTGCTAAGGCGCGCCTGCCGTGCTGTCAAACACCCGGGCTTGGCCGGGGCAGGTCCGCTTTGATTTTAGCCCTCCTGGCCCTTATCAATACCGCCCCTTCGGCGGCCTGTCCGCCGCCGGCCGTAACATGTTGAACCCACGAGTATTTGAACCGAATGCCGCCGCGTAAGCCCCCGTCCGCAGACCTGCCGGCCAAGCTCGATGCGCTGGACGACAAGATTCACGATTCGCTGATGCGCCGCGCCGCCCTGGCGGTGCCCAGTTCCCCGGCCGAGCAGGCGGTGCGCCTGCGCCGCCTCGCCGCCCGCCACAAGGGCGGCTTCCCCTTGCCCATGCTGCTGCGCATCTGGCGCGAGATGATGGCGGCGACCGCCTCGCCGGCGCGCACGATCCACGTCTATTCCGCCGACCGCGCCGGCCCGTTCCGCGACCTTGCCCGCGACCTCTTCGGTTCCGCCGCCGCGATGAAGAGCCATCTCTCTGCCGGCGCCATCGTTCACGAATGCACCGACGATCGAGAGGCGTTCGGCGTCGTGCCGCCGCCGGAGAGCGACGAGAACGCGCGCGCCTGGTGGGCCCAGCTGACGCCCAGCGGCCAGGCCGGCCCGCGCGTCGTCGCCACCCTGCCTTTGACCGGCGCGCCGCAGCCCGCGGCCTACGTCATCGGCACGCTGGAGCCGGAGCCGAGCGGCGACGACACCACGCTCTTGCTGCTCGAAGCCGGCGACACGCTCAGCCTCACCAAGCTGCAGAGCCTGCTCAAGCAGGGCGGTCTCGAATCGAGGCTGCTCGCCGTCAGCCGCGACTCGGCCAGGCATCCCGCGCGCCAGCACCTGCTCGAGATCGCCGGCTTCGTTACCAAGGACGATCCGCGCCTCGGCGCGCTGATGGAGCAGGCGAGCGACATCCTGCGCATCGCCTGCGTCGGCTGCTACGCCAATCCTTTGCTGCCGGGGGACGCCGCGCCATGACCACGCCCACGCCCAAGCCCGGCGTCATGAAGATCGAGCCCTATGTCGGCGGCCGCCACGCCGTCGGCGGCGTCGACAATCCGATCAAGCTGTCGTCGAACGAGTCGGCGCTCGGCGCCAGCCCTTTGGCGATCGAGGCCTACAACGAAGCCTCGGGCGGTCTCGACGTTTACCCCGAAGGCAGCGCCAAGCTCCTGCGCGAAGCCATCGCCAAGGCTTTCGGCCTCGACGCCGCCCGCATCGTCTGCGGCAACGGCTCGGACGAGCTGCTGACCATGCTGGCCAACGCCTATCTGCATCCCGGCGAAGAAGTGATGTTCAGCGAGCATGGCTTTCTCGTCTACCGCATCGCCGCCCTGGCGAATTCGGCGACGCCCATCGTCGTGCCGGAAAAGAACTACCGCGCCGATGTCGACGCCATGCTGGCGGCGGTGACGCCCAGGACCAAGCTCGTCTATCTCGCCAATCCCAACAACCCGACCGGCTCCTATCTGCGCCACGATGAGGTGCGCCGCCTGCATGCCGGCCTTCCCGCCACCACGCTGCTGGTGATCGACGCGGCCTATGCCGAATATGTCCGCCGCAACGACTACGAAGCCGGGATCGAGCTCGTTTCCACCAACAACAACGTGGTGATGACGCGCACCTTCTCGAAAATTTACGGTCTCGCCGGCCTGCGCGTCGGCTGGGCTTATTGCCCGGCGCATGTCGCCGACGCCCTCAACCGCATCCGCGGGCCGTTCAACGTCTCGGTTCCGGCGCAGCGCGCCGCCGCCGCCGCGCTGTTCGACCGCGCCCATGTCGAGCGCAACGCCGCGCACAACGAACAGTGGCGCGATTGGCTGACGGCTGAGATTCGAGGGCTCGGTCTGAACGTCGACGACAGCGTCGGCAATTTCATCCTGATCCATTTCGGCAAGGAAAAGGGCCGCACCGCCCAGGACGCCGATCACCTCCTCGCCTCGCGCGGCCTGATCCTGCGCGGCGTCGCCGCTTACGGCCTGCCGGACGCGTTGCGCCTGACCATCGGTCCCGAAGATGCCAACCGCGCCGTCGTTGCGGCGCTCGCCGACTTCCTCCAGTCATGAGCAAGCCGAGGCCCCTGTTCGGCCGCGTCGCGATTCTCGGCATCGGCCTGATCGGCTCGTCGCTGGCGCGCGCCATGCGCCGCGCCCATCTCGCCGGACACATCGCCGGCCACGACAAGAACAAGGCCTATCTTAAGACCGCCAAGAGCCTGCATTTCGCCGACTCGCTGAGCGCCAACGCCGCCGACGCGGTGAGGGGGGCCGATCTGGTGATCCTGGCGACGCCGGTCGGCGCCTTCGGCGCGCTCGCCAAAGCCGTCGCGCCGCATCTGAAGCCCGGCGCCATCGTCACCGATGTCGGCTCGGTCAAGGCTGCCGTGCTTGCCGATGTCGGCCCGCACCTGCCCAAGGGCGTCCACTTCATTCCCGCCCATCCCATCGCCGGCACCGAGCGCTCCGGTCCAGATGCCGGTTTCGCCGAGCTGTTCGATGGCCGCTGGTGCATCCTGACCCCGCCCAAGGGCGCCAAGGCGTCGGCGGTCAAGGCGCTC
This sequence comes from uncultured Rhizobium sp., assembly GCA_964465935.1. Lineage (GTDB taxonomy): Bacteria > Pseudomonadota > Alphaproteobacteria > Micropepsales > Micropepsaceae > Rhizomicrobium. The sequence goes on along the minus strand of CAYXMO010000019.1, from coordinate 8,016 downwards.
AAGAGGTTCTGGGGGAAGCTGGGCAGCAAGGTCGATGTGATGGACGCCAAGCATCACGATCTTGTTCTCGCCGTCACCAGCCATGTGCCGCATCTGATCGCCTACAACATCGTCGGCACGGCCGACGATCTGCGCTTCGTCACGCAAGGCGAGGTGATCAAATACTCCGCCGGCGGCTTTCGCGACTTCACCCGCATCGCCGCCTCCGATCCCACCATGTGGCGCGACGTGTTCCTCAACAACAAGGACGCGGTGCTGGAAGTGCTGGGCCGCTTCTCCGAAGATTTGAGCGCGCTGCAGCGCCAGATTCGCTGGGGCGAGGGCGACGCGCTGTTCGATCTCTTCACCCGTACCCGCGACATCCGCCGCAGCATCGTCGAAGCGGGGCAAGACAGCGCCGCGGTGAACTTCGGCCGCAATGCAGTGGCGGTGGGAAAGAAAAAGAAGCGCTGAAATACCTCTCCCGCGAGCGGGAGAGGACGCAAAATCCTGCACTTAGCGGAGCTCTTCGCGGAGCTAAGTGCTTGGATTTTGCTAGGTGAGGGGACGTGTGGCGCGGGGCGGCATTCCCTCACCCGCTCGCTACGCTCGCGACCTCTCCCGCAGGCGGGAGAGGTTAGTAAAGCGGCTCCTCCGTCGTCGCCGGCGCGTCGCCGACGCTGACGATGCCGGCGTGGAATCCCACCACCGCGCCCAAGAGCCCCGCCTCGTTGTTCCCCGCCGTCGCGGCGCGCAGCAGCAGCGCCGGCGCCAGGCCGTGCATCGTGTCGCCGCGAAGCCCGCGCCGCTGCGCCATGTCGATAAAGCGCTCCATGCCCGCGACCTTGAAGTCCAGCAGGCCCTCGACCGCATGCGCCGCGTCGAGCCCGAGCGCGCCCTTGCCCATCACGCTCAGATGCTCCCAGGAAATCTCCAGGTCGCTTACCTGCACATGACCGTCCGCCTGGCGCCAGGTCTCCAGCGCCGAAACCCAATCGGTGCGTCCCGCGCGCAGCCCGTCTAAGGCGCGCGACGGCGCCGCCGCCGCGTTCAGCCGCACCTCGCGGATGTCGTCGCCGAACCGGGACGACAGCCGCGGCGACAGATGCACCGCGTCCGCCGCCGCCGCGATCTCGATCGCCGCGCCGTTCGGCGTCACCCGCGCATGAAGCTGCACCCGTCCCGCCGTCAGCGCCGGCGAGCCGAAGCCGATCAGGTCGAGATCGATCCGCGACACACCGCGCTCGCCTTCGATCGCGCTGGCGTGCAGCTCGCCGACTTCGAACGGCATGGCGTGCGGTCTGTGCTGCAGGTCGTTCCAGCGCAGCATCTGGGCGCCGGCGGCTTCGAAGATCATCTGCTCGCGGCCATAGGTCAGCGCGTGCAGCGCGAACTTTTCCGCCCGCCAGGACGACGGACCGTGCGGCGTCGCGATCTCGACGCGGAAGTCCTGGAACACGGCGTCGAGGTTGAAGGGAAAGCCGCCGATGCTCTTGGCGGCAAAGCGCAGCGTCACGCCCGGCATCGCTTCATGGCCGTTCAGCGCGTCCAGCCGTGCCGACAATGCGCTGGCGGCGCTCCACCACAGGATGCCGGCGCCGGCCGCCAGGATCAGGAACAGCGCCAGCGGCGCATAGAGGAAGAAGCGGCTGGAATATTTCATCGGCGGCGAAACTAGCCGGTTTTGAGCGCGTCCGCCGGGAACAGGATGTCGCGCACGCCGCCCAGCCTGGCCTGCCGCTCCAGCTCGCGTTCGAGCTTGCCGCGCCGCGCCTTGGACAGGGTCAGCCGGTTCTCCATCCACAGCGCCTTGACCGCCAGCCGGTCATGCGCCCGCTCCGCCTTCATGTCGATGCGCCCGACGAAGCGGCCTTCTTCCAGCAGCGGAAAGACGTAATAGCCGTATTTTCGCTTGGGCCCTGGCACGTAGATTTCGATCGTGTAGTCGAAGCCGAAGATGCGCTCCAGCCGCGTGCGGTCGCGCAACACCGGATCGAACGGCGACAGCACCCGCAGCCGCGAGGTCGGCGCCGGCAGGTGCTTGATCTGCTCCTCGATGTCGGGCGTCGCCACCGCGGCGAAGTTGCGGTGCCCCGGCGCCGCTTCCAGGGTGACGTCGATCAGCCGGCCCTTCTTCTTCTCCGCCGCGATCCATGCCTGGGCTCCGGCGAGAGAAGCCATCGCCTGGGATTCCTTGAGCGAGGTCGTCGACCAGAATTCGGCGATCATCCGTGCCGTGCCGGCGCCAAGGCGATCGAGCGCTTGCGTGAGCGCCCATTCGCGGCTGTCGCCGAGCGACGGTTTCTCGCCGCGCAGGGCCTTCGGAATCACGCGCTCGGTCAGGTCGTAGATCTTCTCGAACCCGTCGCGCGCCACGACGGCCAGTTCGCCGGTGCGCCACAGCCACTCCAGCGACGCTTTGGCCGGACCCCAGCCCCACCACGGTCCGGTCCGGCCCCCGAGATGGGCGAAGTCCCGCGCCACAGACGGTCCATTGGCTTCGATGTGGTCGCGCACCGTCTTGATCGCGCGCACGTCGCCGATGCGTTCGTGCCACGCCGCCTTGTTGGCGCGCGCCGCGGCGAAGCGGTGACGCCAGTGCGGATAGAACTCCATCGGGATCAGAGAGGAGTCGTGCGTCCAGTGCTCGAACAGCGCCGGTGCCTTGGCCTGCATGCGGTCGAGATGGCGCGGCCGATAACCGGTGTGCCGCGAATAGAGGATGTGATGATGCGCCCGCTCGATGATCTTGATCGAGTCGAGTTGCACATAACCCAGCTTGCGCACCAGCGGCGCGACCGCCGACGCACCGCCTTCCTGCCGCACGCCCGCGAGGCCGCTCTTTGCCAGTATCAGCGCGCGGGCCTGCTCATTGGAGATGTGAAGCGGTGCTTTATGCATGGCCTACCGCTTCGCTGCTTGAGGCCGGTTTACCCACAACGCGCATAGCCGCAGGAGAGGCACTGGTCGCACCCTTCCAGCTTGACGAAGCTGGCCGAGGAGCAGCGTGGGCAGAACCGTGCCGGCGCGCCTTCGGCCGCCACCGCGACGGCGCGGCGTTCCTCTTGGACCAGGGGCTCGTCACGTGCGGCGATGAAGCCGGTGTCGATCATGTGCTTTTCGATCACCTCGCCGATCGCCGCCATCAGCGACGGCACATAGCGCCCGCCGCTCCATTGCCCGCCGCGCGGATCGAAGATCGCTTTCAGCTCCTCGACCACGAACGACACGTCGCCGCCGCGCCGGAACACCGCCGAGATCATCCGCGTCAGCGCGACCGCCCAGGCATAGGCCTCCATGTTCTTGGAGTTGATGAAGACCTCGAACGGCCGCCGCCGCCCGTCCTTCTCGATGTCGTTGATCGTGATGTAGAAGGCGTGGTCGCTGTCCAGCCATTTGATCTTGTAGGTCTGGCCGATCAGCATGTCGGGGCGGTCGAGCGGCCGGGTCATATAGACCACGCCGCCGCCCGTCATCTCTCGCGCGCGCGGCGCCGGCGCCGGCTCCTCGCGCGGCTCGTCGGGTAGCGGCGGCGCCGCCACCTGCAGCACCGCGCCGGTCACGTCGTTGGGGCGATAGGTCGTGCAGCCCTTGCAGCCGAGGTCGTAGGCCTTGGCATAGACGTCCTTGAAGGCGTCGAACGCGATGGCGGCCGGCACGTTGACGGTCTTGGAGATCGAGCTGTCGACATGGCGCTGCGCCGCCGCCTGCACCGCGAGGTGATCCTCTGGCGACAGCGTCTGCGCGTTGACGAAATAATCGGGGAGCGGTGTGTCGGCACCGAACTTGGCGCGGAAGGCGCGCACCGCATAGTCCTCGACCGTCTCGGTCGTGCTCGTGCCGTCGGGCTGCAGCACTTTACGAGTATAGGAATAGGCGAACACCGGCTCGATCCCGCTCGAGACGTTGCCGGCGAACAGCGAGATCGTCCCGGTCGGCGCGATCGAGGTCAACAGCCCGTTGCGGATGCCGTTCTTGGCGATCGCCGCGCGCACCGCCTGCGGCAGGCGCAGGGTGAAGGGCCGGCTGAGGAACTCATGGGCGTCGAACAGCGGGAAGGCGCCCTTCTCGCCCGCGATCTCAGCCGACGCCAGATAGGCCGCGTCGCTCAGCGCCGACAGCCAGGAATCGATCAACTCGATGCTCTCGCGCGAGCCATAGCGCGTGCGGCAGAAGATCAGCGCATCGGCCAGCCCGGTGACGCCCAGCCCGATGCGGCGCTTGGCGAAGGCTTCGGCGCGCTGTTCGGGCAAGGGAAAGCGCGACACGTCGATGACGTCGTCGAGCATCCGCACCGCCGTCCTGGTCAGCCGTTCCAGCTCGGCGACGTCGAGATGCGCGCCATCCTCGAACGGCTGCTTGACCAGCTTGGCGAGATTGATCGAGCCGAGCAGGCACGCGCCGTAAGGCGGAAGCGGCTGCTCGCCGCAATTATGCGCCCACAGCCCGTTGGCGTCGAAAGCGTTGAGGCCCGGAATTGCCGCATCGAAGACTTCGGCATCGCCGGCTGGCGTCACCGACTCCACCGTCGCGCAGAAGCGTTCGCGAGCCAATGGACAATCGAGGTTGTTGATCCAATTGTTGAATAGATGCGCCTTTCCGGTATCGGAAAAACCAACGCGCCCGGCGAAAGCCGCTAGATTGTCGTCCACGATGACGAGTTCATGCCGCGCTTCCGCTTTGCCGCCAAGCGAGTCAATACATTCGCGAATCGAGCTGATGATACCCAATCGCAGCAGCATTCGTTGGGCCGAACACAATTGCGCAAGACTGCGATGTGCGAGGGCCACGTAGCTTGCGCCTTTTTTTGGCGACAGATGGACATTGCCACAAGAGTCGAAGATCCCACGCAGAGCGCCAGCATGAAACGCGCTGGAGCGTCGTTCCATGGATGGAGAAATATCGTAGGCGTCGGGCGTCAAGCTATGCGCGAGTGCAAGATCGTACACAGCGCTTGAGATGAGTTGTGCAGCGCCGAACCCTAATGTCTTGATCGTGGGTGCGGGGCCGGGTAGCAGAGAAGCGCTACCGAAAGCTTCTTCGATAATCCCGCAATAGACAGCATCGCCGTTTACCGCGATCGCGTCGTGCCAAATCGGCAGTATTGCACCTTGGTCTCGGAGCGAGCCGCCGCTTGTCAAAAGCCCGAGCAAGTATCCTTCGGCTCTATCTCGAACGGCGCACTCTGCCATCCCCCACTGAGGAACCGCGCGGTGATCGTGCAGCAGAACCTCGTCGCCCGGCTTCAGTGCGCCGGCCTGCGTCCACGCCCAATCGCAGGCATCCCGCGTCCGCCGCGTCGCCTTGCGCACGCGGTGGTCGGCGGTCAGGCGTAGCGTGTAGCCCTCGCGCGTCTTCAACTGCACCGTCGGTTTGACGCCGCTCGAAAAGAACCCGCGCCCGTCGCTCGGCCAGCGCGCGCCATCGGCCAGCGCGGCGAAGGGTTGGCCCACCAGCTCGCCGATCAGCCGCGGCCCCGCTTCCGTCGCGATCCAGCTATCCGCCGTCAGGCAGGGATTGGTCGCGCGGATGGTTTCGCAATAGCCCAGGTTGTTTTCTTCGTTGATGCGGTCGATGAAGATCACGCCGGGCTCGGCGGTCTCGTAGGTCGCGCGCATGATGCGGTCCCACAGCGCCCGCGCCTTGACCGTGCGAAACACCTTGCCGCCGAATTTCAGCTCCCAATCCGCGTCCGCCTTCACCGCGTCCATGAAGGCGTCGCTGACCAGCACCGACAGGTTGAAGTTCGACAGCCGCCCGCGTTCGCGTTTGGCGTCGATGAAGATCTCGATGTCGGGATGATCGCAGCTGAGCGTCGCCATCATCGCGCCACGGCGGCTGCCGGCGCTCATGATGGTGCGGCACATCGCGTCCCACACGTCCATGAACGAGACCGGCCCCGACGCATCGGCGCCGACGCCCTTCACGGCCGCGCCCTTGGGTCTCAGGCTGGAGAAGTCGTAGCCGATGCCGCCGCCCTGCTGCAGCGTCAGCGCCGCTTCCTTCACCGCGCTGAAGATGCCGTCCATCGAATCCTCGATGGCGCCCATCACGAAGCAGTTGAACAGCGTCACGGCGCGGTCGGTGCCGGCGCCGGCCAGGATGCGCCCCGCCGGCAGGAAGCGATGGCCGGTGAGCGCGCGGGCGAAATCGAGCGCGTGCCTGGCGCGGTTCTCCGGCGCCTCGGCGGCGGCGGCCGCCAGCGCGACGCGGGCCCAGGTCTCGTCGAAATCGCCGTCCACAGGGGTGCCGTCCGGCGCTTTCAGCCGGTACTTCATGTCCCAGATTGAACGGGAAATATCGCTCATGGCCTCGCCGAAGTGCCCGACCGAGCGGGCTGATTATCTAGCGCCGCAAGGGGTTAAAGTCAAGGAAAGTTCTCTTTTCGTTCCATTGTGGATGGCGTTCATCGCGAAGTTTCGCAGCATGCCGCCGCCGCGAACCTATACGGCGTCCCCGAGCGGTTTCGACAAGCCCCTTGGCCACTGCCGCCCTAGGGTGCCGTCCGAGACGTCGGGGACAGACTCATGCGCCGGATGCTGGTTGTGGGTTGCTTTTTGGGGTTAGGCGGCTGCGCCATGATCGGCGGTCCGGTAACCGGCCAGCTTGAAGACGGGTCCGAGACCTTTCACGGCACGATCACGGAAACGATCGGCCCGGGCAAGCTCACTCTCATGACAAGCACCGGTGCCCTCTGTGAAGGCGGGTTCGAACAATACCCCGATGCGGACAAGAACTACACCGACGTCAGGGGAACCATGTCGTGCTCCGACGGCCGCAGCGGGACGTTCCACATCGTCAAAGGCGCGTTCGAAGATGCCGTCGCCACCGGCGATCTCGGCGGCAAGCCCATCACGATGATGCTCGGACGAGGCGTCTAGCGGCTGTTGCGCCGTTCCAGTCGATTGTACCCCTCCGCGTTCAGCTTGGCTGTAGCGCCTTCGATCGCCGCTTGCAGCCTGGGCATGAATTCGCGCCGCGGCAGGCCGGCGGGGATCGGGTCGAGAAACGCGATCACGATGGTGCCGGGGTTCTTGACGAAGCCGGTCCAGAACACGCCGGAGTTCAGCGCCACCGGCACGCAGGGCACGTCGAGCTGGCCATAGAGTCCGGCGACGCCCGGCTTGTAGTCCGGCGGCGCCCCGGGTTTCTTGCGCGTCCCTTCGGGGAAGATCACGATGCTGCGGCCGCGCGCCAGCTCCGCCTTGGCCTGCGCCACCATGCGCTTGAGCGTGCTGGCGCCGCCGTCGCGCGCGATCGGGATCATGCCGGTCTTCCACAGATACCAGCCATAGAACGGGATCAGCAGCAGGCCGCGCTTGAGCACGATCGAGGGATCGCCGAGCAGCGTGTAGATCGCGCAAGTGTCCCACATGCTCATATGCTTGATCGCGATCAGCACGCCGGCCGGCGGCAAGGTCCCGCGCACCTCGTAGCGCGTGCCGGCGAAGACCTTCAGCCCCCAGAACACCAGCCGCGACCAGAAACGTCCGAGCGCCCCGGCGCCGGCGCGCGGGCCCAGGAGCAGCGGCAGCCCCACGAGGCACAGCAGCCCCGACACCGCGCCGAACCAGACGAAAAAAATCGCCGATCGCAGAATCGTCATGCGGCGGAGAATAGCTCAGGACGCGGCGGCAGGCTTGCCGTCGTCGTTTCTGTGGTCGACCGCGGTCATCACCAGGCTGGCGACGTATTTCAGGTACTCGTTGTGCAGCAGGTGCAGCGTGCCGGGCCGCCACCAGGCGCCGATGTCGACGCCGGCGGGCTCGACCGGATAGGCGATCAGCCGGACCTTGGGCATCAGGGAATGGAACAGCCGGAGGCTGCGCGGCATGTGATAGCTCGCCGTCACCACGATCAGGCTGCGGAAATGGTGCAGGGCGACCCAGGCCGAGGTTTCTTCGGCGTTGCCATAGGTGTCCTCGGCGGCATAGCCGATATCGGCGCAGCATTCGAAGCGGCGCCCGCCATGGGAAATCGCCTTGATCTGGTCCTTGGTCGAGGCCTTGTTGGCGCCGCTGATCAGCAGCCGCTTGG
>CAYXMO010000018.1:0-22015 GCA_964465935.1 uncultured Rhizobium sp. | reverse complement strand
ACCTCTGCATCATCCCGGTCGAGAATTCGCTGATGGGCCGCATCGCGGACATCCACCACCTGCTGCCCGATGCCGGCCTGCACATCGTCGGCGAGCACTTCCTGCGCATCCGCCACCAGCTTCTCGGCATCAAGGGCGCGAAGCTCGAAAACCTGAAAAGCGTCTACAGCCAGGGCCCGGCGCTGGCGCAGTGCCTCAAGATCATCCGCGAGATGAAGCTGAAGGCGGAGAACTGGCACGACACCGCCGGCTCGGCCAAGCATATCGCCGAGCTCAAGGACCCTACCATCGCCGCGATCGCCTCGAAGATGGCCGGCGAACTCTACGGCCTCGACGTGCTCAAAGCCGATGTCGAGGACGAGCATCACAACCACACCCGCTTCCTCATCATGTCGCGCGAGCCCGACGACGCGCCGAATGACGGGCGCAGGATCGTGACGACCTTCGTGTTCCGGGTGCGCAACGTGCCCGCCGCGCTCTACAAGGCGATGGGCGGCTTCGCGACCAACGGCGTCAACATGACCAAGCTGGAGAGCTACCAGCTTGGCGGCTCGTTCAACGCGACGCAGTTCTACGCCGACATCGAAGGCCATCCCGAGGACCGCATGGTCAAGCTGGCGCTGGAGGAGCTCGCCTTCTTCACCACCAAGCTGACGGTGCTGGGCATCTACCCCGCCCACGAATTCCGGGATGATATGCCCGACTAAGAAGCCCCTCGCCCCTACGGGGGAGAGGGTAGGGTGAGGGGGTGCCGGGCGTAGAGTTCTATCGCTCCGGGTTCGGCTTCCTGAGATGGGGATCGCTCTTGGTCGTCGCGGCCCATAGGAAGGTCGCCGCGCCGCAGAAGGCGCAGACCGCGAACACCGCGGCGCCGAGAAGCAGTTTCTTCGTCAACAGCCCGATCAGCAGGAATGCGACACCGCCGAACACCATGGCGCCGACAAAGCCGGCGATCACCGCCCGGCCCTTCCAGTTGAGCGGATGCAAACCGCGCCCTGGCCGGCCATGAACATCAAGCTGCGCAAACCAGTATTCGCCCATGGCCCGGTATCCCTGCTAAATCCGCATGCTCTCGCCCAGAAAAGGCAACCCCAGCCGCGCGATGACGCGTTGCGACGATAAATTGTCGCGATGCGTCGAATAGAACAGCCTGCGCTCCCGCAGCATCGGCAGCGCGCTCCATCCCGCCGTCACCGCTGCAGCAAAGCCTTGGCCTCGGAAATCGCGCAACGTGTGGACGCCGATCTCGGCGGCGCCCGCGCTCAGCCGCGCGGCGAAGGCGATGGCGGCGATCTCACCGTCCACCTGCGCGACGCACCACGGCTCCCAAAAATGCGTGAGATCGGTGAACCCCGCTTCGACCAGACGCGGCGGCATGCCGTCGCGCTCGATCCGCTCCACCAACGCGTCGCCCTTCGGCGTTCCCTGCGCCACGATGACGGCCTCGCTCTCCCACGCCGTGCCGGGCGGCAACAGGTGGATCGGCCCATAATTGCGCGCCGTCAGCGGCTCTGCCACGCCCAACGCTTCGCGATAGTTCCCGGCGAACTGCGGCGTCGCGCCGGGCGCGGTCACCGGCGGCTCCTGCGCCGCCAGCGCGGCGAGGGCATCCGCCGCGGCAGCGTCCACGTCGTGGCGCAGCCGCACGATCCATCCGCCGGCGCAGCCCGCCAGATACAGCCGCGGCGGCGCCACGGCGTCGGGACTGTTCAGGCGCAGGATGCGTCCCGCCGGCGACAGCTCGAACAGCGTCGCCGCCTGCAACGCCAGCAGCGCGCCTGCGTCGCTCATGCCTCTCCGTTCGCGAACGCCTTGATCAGGTGATGCGCGATGGCGACCGCCGGCGGCACCGAGATGTCGGGCATCCGCTCGCCCTCGATCAGGCGCTTGGCGGTGGCGCGGTCGAGCCAGCGGGCGTCCGCGATCTCGGTGCCGTCGACCTTGAAGTCGCGGCTTTCGGCTTCCGCGATGCAGCCGATCATCAGCGAAGAGGGGAACGGCCAGGGCTGGGTCGAATGGTAATGCACCTTGCCGACCTTGACCGAGACCTCTTCCATCAATTCGCGGCGCACCGCTTCTTCGATGGTCTCGCCCGGCTCGACGAAGCCGGCCAGCGCCGAGAAGAAATTCCCCGGGAAGTTCTTGTTGCGTCCGACCAGGCAGGCGCCGTCATGCACCGCGACCATGATGACGACCGGATCGGTGCGCGGGAAATGCTCGGCGTTGCACGCGTCGCACACCCGGCGATAGCCGGCGTCGGCGAAGCGGGTGGCGGCGCCGCAGCGGGCGCAGAAGCCGTGGCGGTTGTGCCAGTCGATCATCGCCTTGGCCTGGCCCATGATCGCGGCGTCCTTGATCGGCAGGGTCGCCGCCGCCATGCGGGCGTCGCGGAAATGGCCGAGCCCGGCGATCGGCCCTTCGCCCGCCGGATCGCGCGCCGCCGAGATGTCGAGCGCGAACATCGCCCGCTCGCCTTCGAGTCCTAAGAACACGCAAGGCGCCTCGGGGCCGGCCAGCGAGTCGGCGAGCCCCGGCTTGAGCAGGCCCAGCTCCACCGGCGCCGGCGCTTTCTCCGGCCCGATGATGAAAGGCTGCAGCCGCCACATCGGCAGAATGAAGGAATTGGGATCGCGCCGCCGCGCCGCGATCCAGTCGGCATCGGTGCGCTTCTCGCTCGCCCGGTCGAGTGGATTGCCGGAGAAAGGAATCATTAATCACCCAAGTTCTGGAATATCGCGCCCGCGAACCTAGCCGTGCCGGGCGGCGGCGGCAAAGGTCCGCCCGCGGCAGGCGCGAATCCCGGCTCCGGGATTAGCACGGCATTTACGTTACCTGCGCCATAGTGCCCGCACCTTCGGCGATCTTTCGAGTGTGTTGATCGATGTTTCGGGTGCTTGGCTGCGTCTTCGAGCAGCATGATTTGCGGCTCGTCGTCCTGGCCGGTCTGCTCTGCCTGTTCGCCTGCGCGACGGCGATGAGCATGATCCGGCGCGGCCATGGCGAAGGCGCGCGGGCGCGCCTGGCCTGGCTCGCTGGCGCCGGCGCCGTCGCCGGAGCCGGCATCTGGGGCACCCATTTCGTCGCCATGCTCGCTTACCAGGCGGGCTTTCCCGTCGCTTATGACCTCGGCTTGACGCTGCTGTCGGCCGCCATCGCCATGACGATGTGCGGCGTCGGGTTCATCGTTTCGCATTCCCGGCTGCGTCCCGCGGTCGGCGGCGCCGTCACCGGTGCGGCGATCGGCACGATGCACTATGTCGGCATGGCCGCAGTGCGCGCGCCGGCGGATGCGATCTGGGACTGGCGCTACGTCGCCGCCTCCGCCGTCATCGGCATCGGCATGATGGCCTGGGGCATGGACCATACGATGCGGCGCGGCACGGTGCGGGCTTATGCCACCGGTGCCGTCGTCTTCACGCTTGCCATCTGCAGCATGCATTTCACCGGCATGAGCGCGGTGGTCTACAGGTTCAATCCGACGGTGGCGGTTTCGGGCGCGATTGTGGATCCGATGACGCTGGCCATCGCCGTGGCGGCGGTCGCCGTCCTCATCGTCGCGCTCGGCCTGATCGGCGCCATCGTCGACGATCACTTGGCGGCGCGCTCGCGCGGCGAAGCCGAACGCCTGCGCGCCCATATCGCCGAGCTGGAGACGACCAAGAACGCGCTGGAGAAGACCTCGCGCAATCTGATGGTCGCGCTCGACGCCGCGGCCAGCGCCAACCGCGCCAAGTCCTCCTTCCTCGCCGCCATGAGCCACGAATTGCGCACGCCGCTCAACGCTGTGATCGGCTTCTCGGAAATGCTCATGCTCGAAACCTTCGGGCCGCTCGGCAATGCGCGCTATCAAGGCTATGCCAAGGACATCCATGGCAGCGGCACGCACCTTCTGGCGCTGATCAACGACATTCTCGATCTGTCGCGCATCGATGCGGGCGAGATGCGGCTCGACGAAGATGTGCTCAGCCTGGAAGACGTCGTGGGCCAGTCGCTCCGCTTCGTGGCGCAGCAGGCCGAAGCCGGCGGCGTCGCGCTCGACGCGTCGTTCGAAAGCGGCCTGCCGCCGGTACGCGCCGACCAGCGCCGCCTCAAACAGGCGCTGATCAATCTGCTCGCCAATGCCGTCAAATTCACCGCCGGCGGCGGCCATGTCAGCGTCCGTGCCGTCCGCAGCGATGGCGGCATCGCCATCGCCGTCGCCGACACCGGCATCGGCATCGCGCCCGCCGACATCCCGCGCGCGCTCGAGCGCTTCGGCCAGGTCGATTCCACGCTGGCGCGCAAATACGAAGGCGCCGGGCTCGGCCTGCCGCTGGCCAAGCAGTTCATGGAACTGCATGGCGGCACGCTGAGGTTGGAAAGCACACTGAATGTCGGCACCACGGTGACGATCACGCTGCCCGCCAGCCGTATCGTCGATCCGCAAGCCCGGGCGGTCGCATAAGTCCCGACTCGCATTTTCCGATTTCTGGCCCTATATCCCCATCCGGAAGTCGGTGCGGACGGACCTGTCGCTAACCCGGTCAGGTCCGGAAGGAAGCAGCCGTAACGAATTCGGTCCGGGTCGCGCCGGCTTCCACCTCTAAAATATCTCCGGTCAGGTCGGGAACGGTGAGGGCGCGACAGCGCCCGAACGCCGTACCGAATCCGGCTCGGGTCAGCCGGCTTCCACCTCCCAAAATTCCGGCTTCGAAATGTAAAGTACCCTTGACACACCGGTTTTGACCGCCTATGTAAAGTACGCTTTACATGGAGCCGATCATGGACCGGGAAAAGAGCACAGGCCTTCGCTACGTCACCGAACTGGGCGCCGCGGCGCTGCTCTACATCGGCGCGGTTTTCGTCCGAAAGCACATGCTGGGGGCCGACGGCACCTGGAACATGGCGGTGATGCTGCTGCCGGTTCTGCCCATCTGGCTGATGTTCTGGACCATCCTGCGCCACTACAACCGCATCGACGAGTACATGCGGCTGCAGCTGCTGCAGATCATCGGTTTCTGCGCCGGGATCTCGGCCGGCATCTACACGTCTTACCCCTTCGTCGCCGACGCCTTCCGTCTGCCGCCGCTCGACATCTCCTTCGCCTGGCCGATCATGGCGCTGTGCTGGGTGATCGCGACCTTCGTCGTCCAGTTCCGCAATCGCCGGTCGCTGTCATGCACAACCGGCTGAAGGAGCTGCGTGCGGCGCAGAACATGACCCAGGCCGACCTCGCGGCCCGGCTCGGCGTCTCGCGCCAGACCGTGATCGCGGTGGAAAGCGGTCGCTACGATCCCTCGCTGCCCTTGGCCTTTGCGATTGCAAGGGTTTTTGCGCTCCGGATCGAGGAGATATTCACCGCAAACGCGTAACGGGTGCTTGGCGCTCGTGCCGTCCGGATTGCTATGATGGCCATCCGATGAGCGACGACGAACCATCCTTGGGGCTTGAGCCCGCGCCGCAGCAAAAGCGCGCCGCGCAGAATGCGCCCTATCGCGTGCTGGCGCGCAAATACCGCCCGTCGGACTTCACCGGGCTGATCGGCCAGGAGGCGCTGGTCAAGACGCTGTCTAACGCTTTCGCCACCGGGCGCATCGCGCATGCCTTCATGCTCACCGGCGTGCGCGGCGTCGGCAAGACGACGACGGCGCGCATCATCGCCCGGGCGCTGAACTGCATCGGCCTGGACGGCGCGCGCAAGGAGCCGACGATCCAGCCCTGCGGCGTCTGCGAGCCCTGTATCGCGATCGCCGAATCGCGCCATGTCGACGTCCAGGAGATGGATGCGGCGTCGAACAACGGCGTCGACGAGGTCCGCCAGATCATCGACTCCGTGCGCTATGCTCCGGCCTCGGCGCGCTACAAGGTCTACATCCTCGACGAAGTGCACATGCTGTCCAAGCCGGCGTTCAACGCGATTCTGAAGACACTGGAAGAGCCGCCGCCGCATGTGAAATTCATCTTCGCCACCACCGAAATCCGCAAGGTCCCGGTCACCATTCTGTCGCGCTGCCAGCGCTTCGACCTGCGCCGGATCGAGACCGGCGAACTGGTCGGCCTGCTCGCGTCGATCTCCGAAAAAGAGAGCGTGAAGATCGCGCGCGACGCGCTGGCGCTGATCGCCCGCGCTGCCGAAGGCTCGGCCCGCGATTCTCTTTCCCTGCTCGATCAGGCCATCGCCCATGGTGAAGGCGGCGAAATTTCCGCCGAAGCGGTGCGCGACATGCTCGGCCTCGCCGACCGCGGCCGCGTGCTGGACCTGTTCGAGAAGGTAATGGGCGGCAGGATCGGCGAAGCACTGAGCGATCTCGGCAGTCTTTACGACCATGGCGCCGATCCGCTCACGATCATGCAGGACCTGCTGGAGATCGTGCATTTCCTCACCCGGGTGAAGGTCGCGCCGGGTGCCGAAGGCTTTTTCGACGGCGGCTCGGGCGAAGCCAGGCGCGCCGCTGAGATGGCGGGCAAGCTTTCCGTGCCGTCGCTGACGCGTGCCTGGCAAGTGCTGCTCAAGGGTCTGCTCGAAGTGCGCGACGCGACCCGCCCGGTCGCGGCCTGCGAGATGGCGCTCATCCGCCTCGGCTACGCCGCCGACCTGCCGCCGACCGAAAAGCTGGTGCGCGATCTCCTGGACAACCCGTCCGCATCATCCGAGGGCCCGTCGCGCCGTAGCCCCGCAGGGGCGAAGGCGGATGAGGGGGTGTCTCCGCGCGCAACGACGTCGACCGGCTCGGCGGCGAAAGCGCAACGCGCGCCCGAACCGACGATGTCCGCGCCGCCGCAAATCCAACTGCGCACGCTCGAAGACATCGCCGCATTGGCGCAGGCGAACGGCGCTTCGATCCTCAAAGTCCATATCGAGAACGACATGCACCTGGTCGCGCTGGAACCGGGCAAGATCGAGTTCCGCCCCGCCGCGCGCGCCCCGCGCACGCTGGCCGGCGATCTGTCGCAGAAGCTGAAGGATTGGACCGGCATGCGCTGGTCGGTCTCCATCGTCCGCGAGGATGGTGCCCCGACCCTCGCCGAGCAGAAGAAATCGGTGAAGGCTGCCAAGTTCGAAAGCGCGACGCAGGAGCCGCTGGTCCGCGCCGTGCTCGACCGCTTCCAGGGTGCCGAGATCGTCGCCATCCGCACTATCGCGGACGAGGACATCGCGGCGGCGATGCCGGACGACGAATCGTAATGGCAGCGTTGTCCGCCGGTCCCGAAATTGAACGCCTGATCCAGCTTCTCGCCAAGCTGCCGGGGCTGGGTCCGCGCTCGGCCCGCCGCGCCGCGCTGACGCTGCTCAAGAAGCGCGACGTGCTGCTCGATCCCCTGGCCGGCGCGATGCGTGACGCCGCCGCCGCGATTAAAACCTGCGAGACCTGCGGCAACCTGGACACGACCTCGCCGTGCGCGCTGTGCCGCGATCCGCGCCGCGAGACCCAGGTGCTGTGCGTGGTCGAAGACGTCGCCGATCTGTGGGCGCTGGAGCGCGCCGGCGTCTTTCGCGGCAAATATCACGTGCTCGGCGGCGCGCTCTCGGCGCTCGACGGCATCACGCCCGAGCGTCTCAACGTCGCGTCGCTGATCGCCCGGGTGCAGGGCGGCGTCGACGAAGTGATCCTCGCCATGAACGCCACCGTCGAAGGCCAGACCACGGCGCACTACCTGATGGACACGCTGGCGGCGACCGGCGTGAAGGTGACGCGGCTGGCGCACGGCGTCCCGGTCGGCGGCGAACTCGACTACCTCGACGAAGGCACGCTCAGCGCCGCGTTCAAGGCGCGCCGCAGTCTTTAGGTCTCCTGTTCGGCGTCGTCCTCGGCGGCGGCCAGCGCCGCGGCGGACAGGCCGAGCACGGCCTGGGCATCGGCGCTCGGCAGGGTCTCCACATCCTTCAGCTTGCGGTTCATTGCGCGCGTCCGCGTGCCCAATTGTTCGATGGTGTTCGTCGCGGCGCCGAGCTGCTTCTGCAGTTTTTTCACCACCTCGCCGTGCTCCAGGAATTCGGCGCGCACGGCGCCGAGGATTTTCCAGACCTCGCTCGACCGTTCCTGGATGGCCAGGGATCGGAACCCCATCTGGAAGGCGCTCAGCATCGACGCCAATGTGGTCGGGCCGGCGATCGTCACGCGGTAGTCGCGCTGCAATTGCTCGTGCAGGCCGGTCCGCCGCAGCACCTCGGCGAACAGACTCTCGGTCGGCAGGTACAGGATGGCGAAATCCGTGGTTCCCGGCGGCGCGATGTATTTGTCGCCGATGGTCCTGGCGAAGCTTCGCACCCGTGCTTCCAGCGCCGCCGCCGCCGTTTCGACGCCTTCACTGTCGGCATTGTCCGCCGCCTGCACCAGCCGGTCGTAGTCTTCGTGCGGAAATTTCGCGTCGATCGGCAGAAGCAGATGCCCTTCGCCGTCGCGGCCGGCGAACTTGATCGCGAATTCGACGCGTTCGGCGCTGTTCTCCTTCACCTGCGCGTTGCGGATGAACTGGTCGGGCGACAGGAATTGCTCCAGCAGCATGCCGAGCTGGATTTCACCCCAGGTACCGCGCGTCTTCACATTGGTCAGCACGCGCTTGAGATCGCCGACGCCGGTCGCCAGCACCTGCATCTCGCCCAGGCCCTGATAGACCCGTTCCAGCTGCTCGCTCACCGTCCGGAACGACTCGCCCAGCCGCTTTTCCAGCGCCGTCTGCAGCTTCTCGTCGACGGTCTGCCGCATCTCGTCCAGCTTGGCGGCGTTCTCCGTGCGGATCGCGTCCAGCCGGCCTTCCACCGCTTGGCGCAAAGCCTCCTGGGCCTTGGCCTGCTGCTCCGACATGCCCGCGAGTTCCGCCGCGACCTTGTCCAGGCGCTCCTGCTGCTGCGTTCCCAGATCCTTGGTCGTCTGCGACAGCACCGCCGTGGTGCGCGCGAAACTGTCGATCAGGTCCGTCCGCAAATCGCGCGACGATTGCGACTGCCGGTCGCCGAAGGCGTCCAGCTTGTTTTCGATCAGGGTGCGCAGCACGTCGCGGCTGTGACCGGCTTCGACGCCCATCTTGGCGATGTCGGTATCCAGCTTCTGGCCGATTTCGATCACCGGCGCGCGCACGCCGCCGATGCCAGCGGTCAGCTGCTGCGCGAACGAATCCTGGAAGCGTTGAATGGAGTCGCCGATTTCCTGGCGCAGGCCGCGTGCCTGCTCGGCGCCGTCGGCGCGGATGCGGTCGGCTTCGGCGCGCACGATCTGGGCGGACTGCGCCGCGGCGGCGGGATCGGCCGCGGCCGTCCGCCGTCCGGCGCCGAACAATGCCAGGATCGCGGCGGCCGCCGCCACCAAGGCGAGGCCGAGGGTGATGTAAGGGACCCATTCCGCCATGCTGACTGCTCCGAACCGCGCGAAAACCCGCTATTTCCCTGGTATTGCTTGACCTGCTGTGCCGCCCAGCCTATCTCACCGCCATGGCCGTTCGCCCCATCCTTACCGCGCCCGATCCGCGCCTCAAAGCCGTCTCGACGCCGGTCGAGACCGTCGATGCCGCGGCGCGCAAGCTGATCGACGACATGGTCGATTCGATGTACGCCGCCGACGGTATCGGCCTTGCCGCGGTGCAGATCGGCGAGCCCAAACGCATCATCGTCATGGACCTCGACCAGCGCGAGGGCAAGAAGAACCCGCGCCATTTCATCAACCCGGTGATCGTCTGGAAATCCGATGAGATCGCGACCTTCGAGGAAGGCTGCCTGTCGGTCCCCGAAATCTGGGAAGACGTCGAGCGCGCGGCGCGCATCAAGGCCGAATACCTAGACCGCGACGGCAAGAAGCACGAACTCGAAGCCGATGGCCTGCTCGCGACTTGTCTGCAGCACGAGATGGATCATCTCGAAGGTGTGCTCTTCATCGACCATCTCTCCAAGCTCAAGCGCTCGCTGGCGCTGCGCAAACTGCAAAAGGCCAAGCGTC
The DNA here is from genome assembly GCA_964465935.1 of uncultured Rhizobium sp. Classification (GTDB taxonomy): domain Bacteria; phylum Pseudomonadota; class Alphaproteobacteria; order Micropepsales; family Micropepsaceae; genus Rhizomicrobium. The sequence continues at coordinate 12,104 of CAYXMO010000018.1, read as the reverse complement.
TGAAAGACGCCGGCTGACGTGCCGATGCGCCTCATGCTTCGCCGCATCCGGCCGTACGCTGCCGCTACGGCCTCGCCGGGCACCGAGCGCGCCGAATGACCTTGCGGCTCGCATTCATGGGCACGCCGGATTTCGCGGTGCCGACGCTGGCCGAGTTGATCGGCCAGGGCCACGACATCGCCTGCGTCTATTCCCAGCCGCCGCGCCCCAAAGGCCGCGGCCTCGAGACCGAGCCGTCGCCGGTGCACAAGCTGGCGCTGAGCCACAAGCTCCCGGTCCGCACCCCGGTCTCGCTGAAGGATACCGCGCAGCAGGAATTGTTCGCTGCCCTCGAACTCGATGCCGCCATCGTCGTCGCCTACGGCCTGATCCTGCCCAAGCCGATCCTCGCCGCGCCCAGGCTCGGCTGCTTCAACCTGCACGGCTCGCTCTTGCCGCGCTGGCGCGGCGCCGCGCCGATCCAGCGCGCCATCATGGCCGGCGACGCCGTGACCGGCGTGATGGCGATGCGCATGGAGGAAGGCCTCGATACCGGCTCGGTGCTGATGGCCGAGCGCGTGACCGTCGGGCGCAAGACCTATGGCGAACTGCACGACGAACTCGCCCGCCTCGGCGCCGACCTGATGGCGCGCAGCGTCGGCGCGCTGGAGCGCGGCAGCGCCGTCGAAACGCCACAGCCGCCGGACGGCGCGACCTACGCCAAGAAAATCCTCAAACAGGAGACCCGCATCGACTGGAACAAGCCCGCCCACCAGATCGATTGCCTGATCCGCGGCCTCTCGCCCGCCCCCGGCGCCTGGAGCGAGATCAAGGGCGAGCGCGTCAAGATTTTGAACTGTGTTCCGGCAACCGGTTCGGGTGTGCCTGGCACGTTGCTCGACGATGCGCTCACCGTCGCCTGCGGTGACGGCGGGCTGCGCCTCACCCGCCTGCAACGCCCTGGCAAGGCCGCAATGGATGCCGGCGAACTCCTACGCGGCTTCGCACTACCGCGCGGCACCGCGTTCGGCTGACATGCCCCGTTATCGCCTTACCCTTGAATATGACGGCGGCGCCCTCGTCGGCTGGCAGCGGCAGGAGGCCGGCGCCTCGGTGCAAGGCATCCTGGAATATGCCATCGAGAACATCGCGGGCGCCCGCGTTACCGTGCACGGCGCCGGGCGCACCGACGCCGGCGTGCATGCCTTCGGCCAGGTGGCGCATTTCGATCTCGACAAGGACTTCACCGGCGACAAGCTGCGCGATGCGCTGAACCATTTCGCGCGCCCGCATGTCGCGGTGCTGGAGGCGTCCATTGCCGCGCCCGATTTCCATGCGCGCTTTTCCGCCACGGCGCGGCACTATCTTTACCGCATCCTCACCCGCCGTTCGCCGCCGGTGCTGGAGCGCGGCAAGGTCTGGCATGTCGTGCACACGCTCGACGCCGAGGCGATGCACGCCGCGGCGCAAGCCCTGGCCGGCTCCCACGACTTCACCACCTTCCGCGCCGCCGAGTGCCAGGCCAAGTCGCCGGTCAAGACGCTCGATCGTCTCGAGGTCCGCCGCGCCGCGGACGAAATCCACATCGAAGCCTCGGCCCGCTCCTTCCTGCATCACCAGGTGCGCTCGATGGTCGGTTCGCTCAAGCTGGTGGGCGAAGGCAAATGGCGGCCGCGCGACGTGAAGGATGCGCTCGACGCCAGGGATCGCTCGCGCTGCGGCGTCGTCGCGCCGCCGGACGGACTTTATCTGCTGCGCGTCGACTACTGAAGATCGATCAGTTCCACTGCGCCGGGATCGATCGGCTGGCCGAGGAAGATTTCGCCCACCCGCGCAAAGCGGTCGGGCGCATCGGTCGCCAGGAAACTCAACGCGGGCGCCCCGCCTTTCGCGGCAAGACCTTCGTGCGCCAGCACATCCGCCACCGCGTCCGCCGCCGTCGCGGCACTGTCGATCAGCGTGATCTTAGGCCCGGCGGCCGCGGCGATTGCCGCCTTCAGCACCGGATAATGCGTGCAGCCGAGCAGCAGCGCGGTCGGTGTCGGCACCGTCGCCAGCAAGGGATCGAGATAGCGCCGGATGACGGCCTCCACGATCGGCCCGTCGACCAGGCCTTCCTCCGCCAGCGGCACGAACAGCGGGCAGGCCTGCTGCACGATCGGCACGTCGGAGCCGAGAGCGCGGATCGCACCGCGATAGGTGCCGCCTTTCACGGTGCCTTCGGTCGCCAGCACTGCGATGGGACCGTCCGGCGACGCCGCCAGCGCCGCCCTTGCCCCCGGCGCGATCACGCCGATCACGGGCAGGGGAGCAAGCGCTTCTGCGACCTGCGGCAGCGAAACGCTCGCGGTGTTGCACGCGATCAAGACGAGCTTCACGCCGCGCGCTACCAGCGCCTTGGCCGCCTGGATGGCATAGCGGCGCACCGTGTCGGCGCTTTTGGTCCCATAGGGAAGCCGCGCCGTGTCGCCGAGATAGAGGAAGCTTTCCTGCGGCAGCCGCGCCATCAGCGCGCGCATCACCGTGAGCCCGCCCATGCCGGAGTCGAATACTCCGATGGGCCGCGAGTCGCTCATACCGGAGGGTTGGCGAAATAGGCCTCGAGCACGCGCTCATAAAGCGCCGTCAGCTTCTCGATCTCCGCCACCGGCACGCATTCGTCGGCCTTGTGCATCGTGCCGCCGGGCAGGCCCATCTCCACCACCGGGCAATGGTCCTTGATGAAGCGCGCATCCGAGGTGCCGCCGGTCGTCGACAGATCGGGCGTCCGTCCCGTCACGTCCTGCACCACCTGGCTCAGCATCGCCGTGAATGCTCCGGGCTTGGTCAAGAACGGCTCGCCGCTGGCATGCGCGCTCACCGCAATGGCGACGCCGCGTGCCTTTTCCACGGCTGCCGCCTCGGCCTTGATATGCGTGATCAAGTCGGCGCTTTTGTGGCGGTCGTTGAAGCGGATGTTGAATCCGGCGCGCGCCTCCGCCGGAATCACATTGGTCGCCGGATTGCCGACATCGACCGTGGTGAAGGCAAGGCTCGACGGATCGAAGTGATCGGTGCCGTCGTCCAGTTTCCAAGCCGCCAGCCGCGACACCAGCTCCGCCAGCGCCGGGATCGGATTGTTCGCCTGCTGCGGATAGGCGGCGTGACCTTGCGTGCCCGTCACGGTCAGGCGCACGTTCATCGTGCCGCGCCGCCCGATCTTGAGCACGTCGCCGGCCGACGCCGTCGCGGTCGGTTCGCCGACGATGCAGTGGCTGAGCGTCTCGCCGTTCTCCTTCAGCCACACCAGCATCTTCTTGGTGCCGTTGACGTTGGTCGGGCCTTCCTCGTCGCCGGTGATCAGCAGGCTGATCGAACCGTAAGGTTTACCGGCGGCGATGAAGCGCGATGCGGCTGTCGCAAAGCACGCTACCGCCGATTTCATGTCGACGGCGCCGCGGCCATAGAGCGTGCCGTTCGCGATCGTCGCGGCGAAGGGGTCATGCCGCCACAGCTTGGCGTCGCCCGGCGGCACCACGTCGGTGTGGCCGGCGAAGCAGAAATTGGGACCCTGCGTGCCGATCCGTGCATAGAGGTTCTCGACCGCCGGCACGCCGTCGTCCTCGAAGCGCAACCTGTGGCAGGCGAAGCCCAGCGGCTTCAACACGTCTTCCAGAACGCCCAGCACGCCGGCATCGGCCGGCGTCACCGAGGGGCAGCGGATCAGGTCTTGCGCAAGTTCGATCGGATCGAGGCTCATCGGTTGCGATGTACGCGCACGCCTCGCTATGGTCAATCGAACGCAAAGCGGGAGAGAGGCATGGCTGGCCGTCTGGACGGAAAAGTCGCGGTGATCACGGGTGCCGCCAGCGGCATCGGACGGGCGACCGTCGATCTCTTCGTCGCCGAAGGCGCGCGCGTCATCGCCGCCGACATCCAGGACGGCAAGGGCGCCAGAATCGAGGACGACCACAAGGGCATGGCCCGCTACGTCCGCTGCGACGTCTCGTCGGAGAAGGACATCGAGACCGCGGTGACGGCGGCCAAGACGCATTTCGGCCGCCTCGACGTGTTGTTCAACAATGCCGGCACCGGCGGCGCCAACGATCCCGCCGACGGCGTCAGCGCCGAAGGCTTCGACGCGGTGATGCATCTGCATGTCCGCGCCGCCCTGTTCGGGATGAAATACGCGGTGCCGCTGATGCGCGCGGCGGGCGGCGGTTCGATCGTCTCGACCGCCTCGGTCGCCGGCATCCGCACCGGCTACGGCCCGGTGCTCTATTCCATCGCCAAGGCGGCCATCGTCCACATGACGCATGCCTGCGCCGCGCAGCTGGGGCCCGAGAACATCCGCGTCAACTGCATCTGCCCCGGCCTGATCGCGACCAACATCTTCGCCAGCGCGCTCGGCGTTCCCAGCCAACTCGGCGAAACCCGCATCGAGGCCATCGCCGAAGCGACCAAGGCCAGCCAGCCGATCCCGCGCGGCGGCCGCGCCCGCGACATCGCCGAGGCCGCGCTCTATCTCGCCTCCGACGGCGCCAGTTTCGTCAACGGCCATGCCCTGGTGGTCGATGGCGGCCTCACCCTGGGCGCCACCGGCATGGCGCAGATGGCAGTGTTCGCGCCCATCGTCCAGGCGCTCGGCGTCGAGCCCGAGGCGCTGGCGGCGGCGATCAGCGGCAAGTCTTAAGCGAGAGGATCGGGTCCAAAACGGTTGTCGCCCACGGTGCCGCGCAGGAAGCCGAGCTCCACAAGGCCCCACAGCGACAGGACGATGACGGTCAGGTTCATCGCCAATCCCAGGCCGACCGGGACAGGCATCGGCAAGCGGCTCTTGGGGTCGGCGATCACGCCCAGGATTTGGGGGATCAGGAAGAAGGGAAGAATCCACCAGGCGCTCTTGTTGCGGTCATGCAGCCGTTTGATCAGGACGGCGAAGACGAAGACGAAATAGGCGGCGATCAGCACGCCTTCCGCCGCGATCGTCGCGATGCCGAAAGCGCTCAAGGATGGGTGGGTGGCCGAGGCCGTGGGATGCTCGATGACGATATAGGGCAGGGCGATGGCGACGCCCGCCAGCAGGAAGCCCAGGCCCACCAATATGGACCGCCAGTAGAGGGCGCGATTGATCCGTCCGGAAAAGCCGAACAGGTAGTGGCTGAGGCTAACGCCGGCTTGCCGGGAATCGGATCGGGTCCGTAGCGGTTGTCGCCGATGGTGCCGCGCAGGCAATAGAGCTCGACGAAGGCCCATAGCGAGATGATCGTGGCGGCGCCGTTGGCGATCGTCGCCAGCGGGTTCTGCGGCGGCTGCGGCGGCGGCAGATGGTTTTGCGCCGCCTGCACCGCCTGCTCCATCATGTGCATATATTGCGGCAGCATCATAAAGCCCGGGATGTTGAGCACGAAGGGCAGCACGATGAAGACCAGCAGCCACCTCGCGCTCTTGTCGCGGTCGTGCAGGCGCTTGGCGGCGATCGCGAACGTCGTGTAGAGCACGGCGGCGTAAAGCGCGCAGGCCAGGATCAGAAAGGTCTGCATCTGCTGCGAGGCGATGAACTGCGCGAATTTGATCTTGGCGTCGACGAGGTCGCCGACCGCGGCCCAGCCGCCGGTGACGGCGAACAGGACCTGGATCAGGACGCCGAACGCCAGCCCGACCAGAAGCCCGGCCCATTGCTTGGCGCGGTTGATCCGGCCGCTGAAGCTGAAGAGATAGTGTCCGAGCGACATGGCGTTAGCTCCTCCCGGCCAGCGGATCGGGGCCGTAGCGGTTGTCGCCCACCGTGCCGCGCAGGCAATAGAGTTCGACGAAGGCCCAAAGCGAGATGATGGTCGCGGCGCCGCCGGCCAGGATGGCGACGGGTCCGCCCATCGCCATCGCGCCGCCATGTTGCATTGTGTGCATGTAAGTGCCGTTCTGGATCGCCTGCCATATCGCGATCTGGCGCGGCAGGTTCAGGATCACCGGCAGAACGTAGAAGACCAGAACCCACCACGCGCTTTTGTTGCGGTCATGCAGGCGTTTCACGAAGACCGCGAGCCCGGCCCAGATCATCGCCAGCACCCCAAGTCCGATGACGCCGCCCACGGCCGGCAGCGCACCGTTCATCAGCGAGGCCGGCGGCGCGTCGCCCTTGGCGACGTCGGCGATGTGCTGCGGCCCGATCGCCAGCACCACCGCGGCCACCGCGACGATATAGAAGGCGATGATGACAAGCAGGAACGCCCACAGCTTGGCGCGATTGATGCGCCCGCTGAAACTGAAGAGATAATGAAACATCGATGCCCCCGCATTCGCCCGGGAACAGTATCGCGCTGCGCCGGCGCGACGTGAAGGGTTAATGGCGTCATATGGCGAAGCGGGAGGGCAAAATGCTGCGCCGCGTCAATCGCGCAAAAGCTCGTTGATCGAGGTCTTGGAGCGGGTGCGCTCGTCCACCGTCTTGATGATGACGCCGCAGTTGAGCGCCGGCTTGCCCGGTCCGCCGCCGAGCGAGCCCGGCACCACCACGGAATAAGGCGGCACCCGTCCGGTGACGATCTCGCCGGAGTGGCGGTCGACGATCTTGGTCGTCGCGGTCAGGAACGTGCCCATCGCCAGCACGCTGCCCTCGCCCACGATCACGCCTTCGGCGACTTCCGAGCGCGCGCCGATGAAGCAATTGTCCTCGATGACGGTCGGCGCCGCCTGCAAAGGTTCGAGCACGCCGCCGATGCCCGCGCCGCCCGAGATATGGCAATGCGCGCCCACCTGGGCGCAGGAGCCGACCGTCGCCCAGGTGTCGATCATCGTGTTCTCGCCGACATGGGCACCGACATTGACGAAGCTGGGCATCAGCACCACGCCCCTGGCGATGAAGGCCGATTTGCGCACGATTGCGCCCGGCACGGCGCGGAAGCCGGCGGCTTGATATTCGGCCTCGCCCCAGCCGGCGAATTTGCTGTCGACCTTGTCCCACCATGAGGCGTCGCCCGGCGCGCCCTCGATCAGCTTCATCGCGTTCAGCCGGAACGACAGCAGCACCGCCTTCTTCAGCCATTGATGCACGATCCATTCGCCATTGTGCTTTTCGGCGACGCGCAGCCGTCCGGCGTCGAGCTCGGCCAGCACGGTCTCGGCCGCGTCGCGTATCGCGCCCTTGGTCGTGACCGAAAGGCCGTCGCGGGTTTCCCAGGCGGCGTCGATGGTGGCGGCAAGCGTGCTCATGACGTCAAATCCTGATGGTTTGCAGAAAGGTCGCCAGATTGTCGGTCCGGTAGCTGATGTGCAACTCCGGCGACTCGATCTTCCAGTGCGACTGGCCGAGGCCGTCGTTGAACCACACCGTCTTCATCCCCAATGCCCGCGCCGGCACCAGGTTGCGCGGGCTGTCGTCGAACAGCACGGCGCGGGTGGGGTCGAGGCCGGTCAGCGCCAGCAGCGTCTGGTAGGCGGCGGGTTTGGGTTTGGGCACATAGTTCATCGCCCGCGCGTCGACGATGCCCGCGAACAGGTCGCGCACGCCCAGCCGCGTCAGCACTTCGGCGGCGAAGCGGCCGTCATTGTTGGTGAAGATGAAGCGCTTGCCCGGCAAGCGGGCGAGACCGGCGCGCAACGCCGCGTCCGGCTTCAGTCCCAGCACTTCGATGTCGTTGATGACCTCGTGATAGGCGTCGGGATCGATGTTCTCGTTGTGGATCAGCCCGGCCAGCGTGCTGCCATAGTCGCGCAGATAGGATTTCTGCACCTCCCAGGCGGCGTCGCGCTCCAGCCCGTAATGGACCTGGACATAGCGGCAGATGCGCTCCTCCATCTGCGCCTGCTCGGCAGCGCTGGTGGTGTAGAGCGTATAGTCGAGGTCGAACACCCAGGCATTGACCCCGCGAAAATCGGGGCCTTCGGTCTCGATTTGGGCCGCGTCGTTCATGGCCGGACCATGGGGGAACCGCCTGTGGGAGGCAAGCGTCCGCGCCGCAAGGGTTCCTCAACCAAATCGCTTAAGCACAAGTAAACCGCGTGCCTCCACACTCGCTGGCATGGCACGCCAGGTCCAAAAATCGGCGGACGGCATGACGCGCGACGAGGTGCTCGCGCGGCTGGAAGCGCACACCTTGGCGGCGCATGCCGATCTGGCCGGGCGCACCGATGCCGGCTCCGAAGTCCTCGACTATCTCGCCCGCAACGGCGCCCCGGCGACGCGCCGCGCCGTCGCCGCCAACCCGGCCGCGCCCGCCCCGACCAACCGCCATCTCGCCGACGATGTCGATGACGACGTGCGCGGCGAGCTGGCGCGCAAGATCGCGCGGCTGATGCCGGGCCTCGGCGACGAGGAAAGCGCCCACATCCAGGCCCTCACCATCGAGACGCTCGAGCGCCTGGCGCGCGACCAGGCGCCGCGCGTCCGCGCCATCCTGGCGGAGGAGATCAAGGGTCACGCCAACATTCCCAAATTCATCGTCCTGACCCTGGCCAAGGACGTCAGCGCCCTGGTCGCGGCGCCGATCCTGGAATACTCGCCGCTGCTGTCCGATGCCGACCTGCTGGAGATCGTCGCGGCGGCGCGCGCCGAGGAAGTGCTGGCCGCCGTCGCCCGCCGCCGTCCGCTCGACGCCAAGGTCGCCGACGCTATCGCCAGCTCGCTCGACATTCCCGCCATCGCCGCCCTGCTCGCCAATCCCGACGCCAAGATCCGCGAGAAGACGCTCGAAGACATCGCCGCCCAGGCCGAGAAGATCCAGTCCTGGCACATCCCGCTGGTGCTGCGCGCCGACCTCTCCAAGCGGGCGATCTGGCGCATCGCTTCCTTCGTCGGCGCCGGCCTGATCGACCAGCTGGTGGCGCGCTACGGCCTCGATCCCGAGATCAAGACCCAGCTCAACAAGGAGTTGCGCGCCCGCCTCCAGGAAGACGACAAGCCGGAGCATGCCGGCGGCGACAACGCGGCGCGCGAGGTCGCGGCGGCGCGCGCCGAAGGCCGGCTGGACGAGGGCTTCGTCGAAGCGGCGGCCAATGCCGGCCAGCGCGAAGCGGTGATCCTGGCGCTGGCGGCGCTCGCCAAGGTGCCCGAAGCGATCGTGCGCAAGATCTTCGCCTCGCGCTCAGCCAAGCCGGTGACGGCGCTGGTCTGGCACGCGGGCCTCAGCATGCGCATCGCGTTCAAGGTCCAGAGCTTCGTGATGAAGCTGACGGCTGGCGAGTTGCTGCCGGCGCGCGCCGGAGTGCATTTCCCGATGACCGAAGACGAGATGCGCTGGCACCTGAACTATTTCGACGTCGGCGTGTGACCGGTCTTGATCAGGCCATTGTCGCCGACATGGGCAGCGAAGCCGGTTAGGCCTTTGACCTTGGTTTCCGCAAAGCCGGCTTCGGTCAGGCCGCGCTGGGCGCAGCGGGCACGGCCCTGGATGTCGAACTCGATGTCGGCGACACAGAATTTGTTGCCGCCGCCGACCAGCGCCGGACCGTTGATCTTCTGGACATAGAGGAACACAGAGTCCAAGCCCTTCAGGTCGTCGATCACGCGGGCGCAGCTGCCCGCCGCGATCTTCCACCAGCCATGGCTGATCCAGTCGTTGCGCAGCTTCTGCCCCGTCGCCGCCGCGACCGCCTTCGCCGTGTCGTTGCAGATCGCAAAGCCGGCCGGCGTCGTGGTCTTGAGCGCCTCGGTCTCCAATGCGTCGAACAGATCGCCGGCGCTGGCGGTGGGCAGCAGGCGCAGCCGCTTGCGGAAATCGGCCAGCGCCCCGTCCGCCGCCTTGTCCGGCTTGGCGTCGATCGTGGCGAGCTTGTAGCCGACATCGCGCAGCAGGCGCTTCAGTCCGGCATATTGCGCTTGCGGCAGGGTCGCCAGATCGCGCGACTCGCTGAATGTCGCGGTCCAGGTGCGCAGATGATGCGTGTCGACTGTCGCGAAAGGCAGGGTGAAGAAGTCGTCGCTTTGGCAGCGATTGGACGTCACCGGATCGCGCGAGGTGAAGTTGGTGTCCTTGGCGCAGATCGAGACATTGCCGCCCCAGGCGCGCGCCGGCCCAGCATGGGCCTGGCTGGAGCGGGCATAGAGATAATAGGCCGGCGCCGTCAGGTCGTTCGGTAGCACCGCCTTGCAGCCGCCGGGCACGACGCGGCTCCAGCCTTGCGCAGCGATGGCGCTGTCGGTCGCCGTGCCGGTGGCGGTGTAGAGGACGTAGGAGGTGCGGTTGCACACCGTCATCGCCGCCCGGGACGGCGCGGCGAACAGGACCGCGAGCGCGAAGGCGGCGGCGAGACAGCGCGCCAGGAAGATCATTCGGCGGTGATCAGCGTGCCGGCGCCGTGCTCGGTGAACAATTCGAGCAGCAGCACATGCGGGATCCGCCCGTCCAGGATGACCGCGGCATGGACGCCGCCTTCCACCGCTTCGATTGCGGTTTCGATCTTGGGGATCATGCCGCCCTTGATGATGCCCTGCGAAATCAGGGCCCGTGCTTCGGCGACGGTGAGGCGTGGGATCAGCTTCTTGTCGGCGTCGAGCACCCCTTCGACGTCGGTGAGCAGGATCAGGCGCTCGGCCTTCATCGCGCCGGCCACCGCGCCCGCCACCGTGTCGGCGTTGATGTTGTAGGTCTCGCCAGCGGCGCCCACCCCGATGGGTGCGATCACCGGAATGATCTCCGAGCGCATCACGGTGTGCAGCACGTCGGGATTGACCTTCTCCGGCTCGCCGACGAAGCCGAGGTCGCGGCCGTTCTTGACCAGCTTGCGTGCCAGGATCAGCGTCGAGTCCTTGCCCGACAGGCCGACGGCGCGGCCGCCGGCGGCGTTGATGCCGCTGACGATCTGCTTGTTGATCGATCCGGTCAGTACCATCTCGACCACGTCGATCGCCGCCTGGTCGGTGACGCGCAAGCCGTCGATGAAGGTCGAGGGGATCTGCAGCTTGCTCAGCATCGCGCCGATCTGCGGTCCGCCGCCATGCACCACCACCGGGTCGATGCCGGTCTGCTTCATCAGGACGATGTCCTGCGCGAAATCCGCCGCCGTGCCGCCGCCGACCATGGCGTTGCCGCCGAACTTCACGACGATGGTCTTCTGGTCGTATTTCAGGATGTAGGGCAGCGCCTCGACCAGGACGCGCGCGGTCGAACGCCAGCGCGCCATCACGCGCAGATTGCGTTCCTGGCCGAACTCGTCCTGAAGCGCCATGACCTTGAAACCTTTGTGGAAACCGCTGGGCTTATAGCCCAAAGCTCAGCGCTGGGCCAACGCCGCAAGCTGCGATTTCAGGGGATCGAGCCCCATCCCCCGGAACGCGGAAGTTGCGCAGATTTGCGGGAACGCCGCGGTGTGCTGGCGCGCCGCCGCATCGGCGGCGTGGACCGCCGCATCCGCTTCTTCGGGCTTCAGCTTGTCGATCTTGGTTAGCACCAGGCCGTAAGAGACCGCGGCGTCGTCGAGCAGGTCCATCACCGCCTCGTCCAGCTCGCCGACGCCGCGCCGCGCATCTATGAGTAAAGATACGCGCCTCAGACTCGCCCGCCCGCGCAGATAGGCGAAGATCAGCTTCTGCCACTCCGCCGTCATCGTCTTGGACGCCTTGGCGTAGCCATAGCCGGGCAGGTCGGTGAGGATCAGCTTGCCGGCAAGGTTGAAGAAATTGATCTCGCGCGTGCGCCCCGGCGTGTGGCTGACGCGCGCCAGCGTCTTCCTGTTGGTGAGCGCATTGATCAGGCTCGACTTGCCGGCGTTGGAGCGTCCGACGAAGGCGATCTCCGGCAGGCTTTGCGGCGGCAAGCTGTTGATGTCGCCGGTGCCCCAGATGAAATCGCACGCCCCCGCGAAAAGTTTTCGCGCGGCGGCTAAAGTCGCGGCATCGTCCTCGCCGCTCATTTTTCCGGCACGGTTTTGCCGCCGGTCAGGCGCTGGAGCAGGTTGTCGACCTTCAGGTTCTTGAACAGGTGCACTTCGACGCCTTGGCGGCGCATGATGTACCATTGCTGCGCCACACCCAGGATGTTGTTCCAGGTGTAATAGATCACCAGGCCGGCCGGGAACGTCGCGAACATGAAGGTGAACATGATCGGCATCAGTCCGAACATGCGCGCCTGGATCGGATCGGCCGGCGCCGGGTTCAGCTTGGTCTGCACCCATTGCGTCATCCCCATCAGGATCGGCCAGATGCCGAT
>CAYXMO010000017.1:0-22416 GCA_964465935.1 uncultured Rhizobium sp. | reverse complement strand
CCCAGGCCGACATGGCGCGGGTGAGCGATCTGGTCTCGGACGGCTCGGTCTCGATCCGCGAGCGCGACCAGACGCTGGCGGCGCTGGCGCAGGCGCGCGCCGGCGGCCAGATCGCAGTGCAGGACGTGCGCACCGTCGATGTCGGGCGGGGCGGCCTGCTCGCCAATGTCGATGCCGCCAAGGCGCAGTTGCGGCTGGTGGAGATCGACCTGGAGCACACCGTCATCCGCGCGCCCGAGGACGGACAGGTCGGCGAAGTCGGCGTGCGGCTGGGGCAATACGTCACCAACGGCACGCAGCTGTTCTCGCTGATTCCGCCCGAGCGCTGGATCATCGCCAACTACAAGGAGTCGCAGATGGCGCATATGGCGCCGGGCGATGCGGTGCGCTTCAGCGTCGACGCGCTCGACGACCGGCGCTTCAGCGGCCATGTCGAGCAGGTGTCGCCGGCGGCGGGCTCGGAGTTCGCGATCCTCAAGCCCGACAATGCCACCGGCAATTTCGTGAAGGTGCCGCAGCGCATCGGGGTGCGGATCGCCATCGACCCCAACCAATCCGGGATCGAGCGCCTGCGCCCCGGCATGTCGGTCGAGACGCGCGTCGACACCAGCGGTGCGCCATGAAGCGGCTGGCGCTGAGCGCGATGCTGGCCGGGCTCGCCGCCTGCGCCGGCCCGCGCCCGGAGATTCCGGACAGCGCGGCGGTCACCCCGCCGCAGACCTGGCGCAGCGAGACCCCGGCGCCGGGCGAAGTGTCGGTGGCGTGGTGGCAAGGTTTCGGCGATCCGGTGCTGGCGAAGGTGGTGGAGACGGCGCTCACCGGCAATACTGACATCGCCATCGCCGCCGAGCGCGTTGCCGAGGCGCGGGCGCAATTCGACTATGCGCGGGCGCAGCAAATGCCGGCAGTGGCGGGCGGCGCCGGCGGCGGCCGCGACCGCGAGGTCAGCGCTTTCGGCAGGCCCGAAGAACAGACCTCCGGCAAGGCCGTCGTTTCGATTTCCTACGATCTCGACCTGTTCGGCCGGCTGGCCGAGGCGAGCGAAGCGCGCCGCGCCCAACTCCTGGCCAGCGAAGCGTCGCGCGACAATGTCCGCCTGGCGGTCGCCGCATCGGCGGCGAGCGGCTATCTCACGCTGCGGGCGCTGGATGCGCGTCTCGACGTCCTGCGCCGCACGCTGGCGGCGCGCACGGAGTCGCTGCGCGTCATCCGGCGGCGCAAGGACGCCGGCTACACTTCCGACCTCGACCTGGCGCAGGCCGAAGCCGACTACCGGGCGGCCGAGCAGCAGATTCCCGCCGCCGAGCTTGCGATCACGCGGCAGGAGAACGGCCTTTCGGTCCTGCTCGGCGAAAATCCGCGCGGGATCGAGCGCGGCACCGCGCTGGCGCAGATCACCCTTCCAGCGGTCCCCGGAACGCTGCCGGCAGCGCTGCTGCGGCGGCGCCCCGACATCGCCGCGGCGGAGCAGCAGATCGTGGCCGCCGACCATTCGCTGGATGCGGCGCGCGCCGCGTTCATGCCCGATATCAGCCTCTCCGCCGATGGCGGCCTTGTCGGATCGACCTTGATCTCGAGCCCGGTGGGCATCTTTTCCATCGCCGGCAGCATCCTGGCGCCGCTGCTGGAATTCGGCCGGCTCGAAGCGCAGCAGGAGGCCGTCGCGGCCCAGCGCAACCAGGCGGCGTTCGCCTATCGCAAGGCCGCGCTCACCGCTTTCCGCGAGGTCGAGGACGCAATGGCGGCGGTGCGGCGCCTGAATGAGCAGGAGCGGTCGCTGACCGCGCAACGCGACGCCGTGGCGCTGGCGCTGGCGCTGGCGACGGAACGCTATCGCGCCGGCTATTCGCCCTATCTCGATCAGCTGGATGCCGAACGTGTCTTGCTCGCGACCGAGCTGGCGCTGGTGCAGGTGCGTGCCGACCGCCTGAACGCCACGGTCACGCTTTATCAAGCCCTCGGCGGTGGCTGGGACGCATCGTCGATACCGGCAGCGTCGAACGGATAGGCCGCCGATACCATCGTCCAATTGGCACAAGCGTTCGGCGGCGGTGAAGTAACGCCAGGTTCGAACCGGGAGATTCAGATGAGCGCGCCCACCGCATCCACCAGCATGTATGGCGGCGCGTTCTGGGAGCGCCTGTGGCGATCCGCCGGCATCCAGTCCACGGCTTGTTTCATCGTTGCGGGCCTATTGATGGGACATCTGCCGCAGATCGGCGCACCGGCCGATGTGCTGACCGCGTTCTATGCCGGCGAGCGCACGCGCATCCTGATCGCCGCCGTGTTCTTCGGCCTGGCGACGCTCAACCTGCTGTGGTTCGCGGCGGCAGTCCGGGCCACGCTGGCCGCGGAAGGCAAAGACGGCTGGGGCGCGGCCGAGATCGCCGCCGGCGCCGCGTTCGGCGCGCTCTTCCTGGCGACGATCGCGATCGTCGTCACGCTGGCTTATACGATTGCCGGCTCCGGCGACGGCGCGTTGCCGGCAGCGTTGAACGATTTCGCTTGGGTCTGCTTCGTGCTGACGTCGTTCCCGCGCGCCATGCTGATCATGGCGGGGAGCTTCGGGTTCTGGCGCGCCGGCCTGATCTCGAACGCGATCTTCGCCGTCTGCGTCGGCGCCGTCGTGCTCGTCCTGCTGGGCGGCACGACCTGGCTCCGCGCCGGCATCTGGGCGCCCGACGGCCTCTATTCCTGCGTGATATCGCCGGTCATCGGACTTGTATGGGTCGTGCTGGCGAGCGCGTTCCTGACCCGCCGCCCAGCGGCGGGGACCGGCTGGTGAGAACGCGGGGCCGCCCCACATTTTCGTGCGGACCGCTGCAATTCAAAGTTGACGGGAAACGCAAAAATCCTTGAATCCCAAATGCCTCGCCGCCGCCGGCGAACCGCTATTGGGTACTGACAACATTAAAACTATTGGTGGCGCGGGATTTCCTGCGCGCGCATCATCCGGCCCATGTTGCAGGAGCCGCATTCGGGAGCGTCGGCGGACGCGACGATCGACCCAAGAGATGCCGAAATCGCGCGCTTGCGTGCCGCTTTGGCGCAGGAGGTCGAGGCGCGCCGGCGCTTCGAGCAGACGCGCCCCGCCGCCGATCCGGGCGCGCTGGCCGCCATCGACGGCATTCCGGGCTTCATCGGCATTCTCGCGGCGGACGGCAATGTCGAACGCGTCAACCGCCAGATCCTGGAATATTGCGGCGCGACGCTCGACGAGCTGCGCAAATGGAGCCTGATCGGGGTCGTGCATCCCGACGATCTTCCGCGCAACATCGCATTGTTCTCGGCGGCGATCGCCGCCGGCGCGCCCTACGATCACGAGATCCGGCTGCGCCGCCATGACGGCGCCTATCGCTGGTTCTCCAACCGCGGCGTGCCGGTCAAGGACGGCGCTGGCACCGTGTTGCGCTGGTACGTCCTGTTGACCGACATCGACGACCGCAAACGGGCCGAAGACCTGCTCTTCGCGAGCGAGCGCAATTTGCGCGAGACGATCAATGCGATTCCGACGCTGGCCTGGTGCAATCGCCCCGACGGCTCCAACGAATTTTTGAACCAGCGCTGGCACGACTACACCGGCCTGCCGCCGGAGAAGGCGAACGGCTGGGGCTGGCAGGTCACGCTGCATCCCGACGACCTGCCGGGCCTGCTGGTGAAATGGACGCACATGCTGGCGAGCGGCGAGCCGGGCGAACTCGAAGCGCGCCTGCGCCGGCATGACGGCGTGTATCGCTGGTTCCTGTTCCGCTGCGATCCGTTGCGCGACGCGGCGGGCAACATCGTCAAATGGTACGGCACCAACACCGACATCGAGGATTTGAAACGCGCCGAAGCCGGGCTGCGGCTGAGCGAGACCGTCCTGGCGCAAGGTGAAGAGATCAGCGAGACCGGGAGCTTTCTGTGGAAGGCGGAAGCGGCGGAAATTCAGGCATCGGCGCAGCTCTACCGCATCTGCGGCTTCGAGCCCGGCTCGCCCGTCACCCTGGCGCGCATCAACGAGCGGCTGCATCCGCAGGATCGCGCCCTGGCGGCGGCGCTGACGCTGCAGGCCCGCGCCGGCCTCGACGTCGAATACGAACCGCGCCTGCTGATGCCCGACGGCTCGGTGCGGTATCTCCACTATGTCGCGCGGCGCATCCACGACTCGGACGGCCGGATCGTGGAGCTGACGGGCACGGTGCAGGACGTCACCAGCCGCAAGCTGGCCGAGCAGGAGAACGACCGCGTCCGCTCCGAGCTGACGCACGCCGCCCGCGCCATGAGCCTGGGCGTTCTCACAGCCTCGCTGGCGCATGAGGTCAACCAGCCGCTGGCGGGGATCACCACCAACGCCAACACCTGCGTGCGCATGCTGTCGGCCGATCCGCCGAACGTGAAAGGGGCGCTCGAAACCGCGCGCCGCACCATCCGCGACGCCAACCGGACGTCGGACGTGGTCGGCCGGATCCGCATGCTGTTCGCCAAAAAGGAATTCGCCGCCGAAACCGTGGACCTCACCGACGCGGCGCGCGAAGTGCTGGCGCTGACGGCGCACGAGCTGCAGCGCCATCACATCGCGGTCGCGACGCAGTTCGCGCCCGATCCGGTCGCGGTGATCGGCGACAGGGTCCAGATCCAGCAGGTGATCCTCAACTTCCTGCTGAACGCGCGCGACGCGGTCAAAGACGCCGCGAACGGGGCGCGCACGATCACGATCGGAACCGGCCTGGACGATTCGGGCTGCGGGCAACTCAGCGTGCGCGACAGCGGTGCGGGCATCGCGCCGGAATCGCTCGGCCGGATCTTCGATCCCTTCTACACCACCAAGGCGGACGGCATGGGGATCGGCTTGTCGGTGAGCCGCTCCATCGTCGATCGCCATCGCGGCCGCATCTGGGCCGCCAACAGCGGTCTGGGCGCGACCTTCGCGTTCGCGATCCCCGCCGAGCAGCCAGCCGCTTAGGCCCCTACCAAGGTATCGGCGATACTTCCGTCCAATCGCGCCCTTCGCCCGCGGCGTGCATTTTGCGGCCGCGGACCTTCGAGGCGAAGGTCCGGCGAACCGCGAAAGGTCATTCCATGTCTTCCCCCGCAAAGCCTTCGTCCGTTCTCGCCACCGGCGGCGGCAAGGCGCTTCTCAACACCGCCGACACCGCGATGCTTCTGCTCGACCACCAGGCCGGCCTCTTTCAGACCGTCAAGGACGTCGCGGTTGCCGATTTGCGGCGCAACGTGACGATGCTGGCCAAGCTCGCGACGCTGCTCAAAGTCCCGGTGATCACCACGGCGTCGGAGCCGAACGGCCCCAACGGCCCGATCATGCCGGAGATCGAAGACGCCGCGCCGCAGCGCATCTATGTTCCGCGCAAGGGCGAAGTGAACGCCTGGGACAATGACGAATTCGTACGGACGGTCCGCGAGACCGGCCGCAACACGCTGCTCATGGCCGGGGTGTGGACCAGCGTCTGCGTGATGTTCCCGGCGCTCGACGCTGTCGCCGCCGGCTTCAAGGTCTATGCGGTGATGGACGCGTCGGGCGATCCGAGCGAGATGGCGTCGCGCTCGACGCTGGCCCGCCTCGCCCAGGGCGGCGTCATTCCCACTACGGCCAACGCGGTGCTGAGCGAGATGCATCGCACCTGGAAGCGTCCCGAAGCGGCGGAACTCGCCACGCTCTACGGCCTGGCGGCGCCGAACTATGCCGCGGTCATCGAGAGCTACCAGAAGGCGCAGGACGTCGTCCGCCAGGCGAAATAAGCCGAAGAGGGGCCATCGTGAAGCTCTACATCGCCTCATTGCTGTCCGGCCTTCTGGTCGGCGTGGTCTACAGCCTGCTGAACGTGCGCTCGCCGGCGCCGCCGGTCGTGGCGCTGGTGGGGCTGCTCGGCATCCTCGCGGGCGAGCAGATCGTTCCGCTGGGCAAGCAGCTGTTCGCCGGCCATTCGCTGCAAGCCGCCTGGAGCCAGGCGCGATCCGGCCTTCATCTGTTCGGATCGCTCCCGGGGCGCCACACGCCAGCATCGGAGAAGGACGCATGACGGCCGATCTGATCCTCTACAACGCCACGATCACGACACTGGACCGCGGCAATCCCGTGGCCAGCGCCGCCGCCATCGAAGGCGGCAGGTTCACGGCGGTCGGCGGCAATGCCGAGGTCCTGCATCACACCGCTCCGGGCACGCGCGTCATCGACATGAAGCGCCGGCGCATCCTGCCCGGCCTGATCGACAACCATCTCCACATCATCCGCGCCGGCCTCAACTTCAACATGGAGCTGCGCTGGGACGGGTTGCGCAGCCTCGCCGACGCCATGGCGATGCTGAAGCGCCAGGTCGCCGTCACGCCGCCGCCGCAATGGGTGCGTGTCGTCGGCGGCTTCACCGCGCATCAGTTCGCCGAAAAGCGCCTGCCGACGATCGAGGAGCTGAACGCCGCGGCGCCCGACACGCCGGTCTTCCTTCTGCATCTCTACGACCGCGCCATCCTGAACGGCGCCGCGCTGCGCGCCGCCGGCTACACGCGCGACACGCCCGATCCGCCCGGCGGCGAGATCGTGCGCGACGCCAACGGCAACCCGACCGGTCTCCTGCTCGCCAAGCCCAATGCCAACATCTTGTACGCGACGCTGGCCAAGGGCCCGAAGCTGCCGTTCGACTACCAGATCAACTCCACTCGCCACTTCATGCGCGAGCTGAACCGCCTGGGCGTGACCGGCGCGATCGATGCGGGCGGCGGCTTCCAGAACTATCCCGAAGACTACGCCGTCATCCAGAAGCTGGCCGACGACGGCCAGCTCACCGTCCGGCTCGCCTACAACCTTTTCACCCAGAAGCCGAAGGGCGAGAAGGACGATTTCCTGAACTGGATCGCGACTTCGAAATACAAGCAGGGCAGCGATTATTTCCGCCACAACGGCGCCGGCGAGATGCTGGTGTTCTCCGCCGCCGACTTCGAGGATTTCCGCCAGCCGCGGCCCGACATGCCGGCCCAGATGGAAGGCGAGCTCGAAGCCGTGGCGCGGGTGCTGGCGCAGAACCGCTGGCCCTGGCGCATGCACGCCACCTATGACGAAACCATCGCCCGCGCGCTGGACGTGTTCGAGCGGGTGAACCGCGACATTCCGCTCGCGGGGCTCAACTGGTTCATCGACCACGCCGAGACCATTTCGCGCAAATCGATGGACCGGATCGCCGCGCTGGGCGGCGGCGTCGCCATCCAGCACCGCATGGCCTATCAGGGCGAGTATTTCGTCGAGCGCTATGGCGCCCGCGCCGCCGAAGCCACGCCGCCCATCGCGGCGCTGCTCGATTCCGGCGTGAAGGTCTCCGCCGGCACCGATGCGACGCGCGTCGCCTCCTACAATCCCTGGGTCGCGCTGAGCTGGCTGGTCACCGGCAAGACGGTCGGGGGCTTGCGCCTCTATCCGCAGGCCAATTGCCTGGACCGCGAGACGGCGCTGCGCATGTGGACCGAGAACGTCACCTGGTTCTCCAACGAAGAAGGCAAGAAGGGCCGCATCGAAGCCGGTCAATTCGCCGACCTCATCGTGCCGTCGCGCGACTATTTCAGCTGCCCGGAGGACGAGATCGCCGATCTCACCTCCGATTTCACCCTGGTCGGCGGCCGCATCGTCTACGGCGCCGGCGATTTCGCGGCGCTGGGCGACGCACCGCCGCCGCCAGCGATGCCGGACTGGTCTCCCGTCCGCGCCTTCGGCGGCTATGGCGCCTGGGCCGACAAGCACGACGCCGCCATGCAACGCAGCGTCGCGCAGAGCTGCGGTTGCGCCCAGGCTTGCGGCGTCCACGGCCACGACCATGCCGGCGCCTGGGCCTCGAACGTTCCGGCTAGTGATCTGCAATCCTTCTGGGGGGCGCTCGGCTGCGCCTGCTGGATATGACCATTTCCGACGATCCACGCTGGGTTGACGCCATCCTCGACTGGCGCTGGACCTGGCTTGTCGCGCGCGTCGGTCTCACCGGCGCTTATATCCTCGGTGGCCTGACCAAGCTGTTCGACTTCGAAGGCGCCGTCGCCGAGCAGGCGCATTTCGGCCTCACGCCCGCCTGGCTCTGGGCCGCCGTCACCATCGTGGTCGAGCTGGTCGGGCCCATCCTGATCATCTCCGGCCGTCTCGTCTGGCTCGGTGCCGGCGCGCTGGGCGTCCTCACGGCGGTGGCGACCGTGGTCGCCGCCGATTTCTGGACCATGCAGGGCCATGAGCGCTTCATGGCGATGAACACCTTCTTCGAGCACATCGGCCTGATCGCCGGCTTCGTGATGGCGGCCCTGATCGCCGAGCATGAAAAGCGTCTGACACGGGAGAGCCCAAGATGAGACGGATCGTCTGGATCCTGCTGGCGCTCCTGCTGGCGGCGCCTGCGGCTGCCGCAGCCGCCGGCTTCGCGGTGGGGCCGCAATACGACACCACGCATGTCTATGTCGCGCCGCAGGATTTCGACCGCTTCGTCGCCAGCTTCACCGCGACCTTCGGCGGCACGACCTCGAAGCAGGGCGTTTTCCAAGTCACACCGACGCCGAGCCTGACCATGGCGCAGCTGGCGCTGACGCCGGCCGGCACGATCTCGGTCTTCGGCTTCAAGACGCCGATCCCTTACCCCTTCGGCGTCGAGCGCACCGGCTATCTCGTCACCGATCTCGACCAGGCGGTGGCGGCGGCGCGCCGCGCGGGCGCCGACGTGATCGTCGCGCCGTTCCCCGATCCCATCGGCCGCGATGCCGTCATCCAGTGGCCGGGCGGCGTGAACATGCAGCTCTACTGGCACGCCGCCGCGCCGAACTATGCCGCGCTCGCCGCCGTGCCGGAGAACCGCGTCTACCTCTCGCCGGACAAGGCCGACGAATTCGTCAACGACTTCCTGGTCTTCTCGCAGGGCAGCCTGGTGTCCGACATGCAGACCGACGGCAGCGAGATCGGCTGCCCCGGCCAGAGCTTCCGCCGCATCCGCATCGAGTCCGGCTTCGGCAAGATGACCGTTTTGGTCACCGACGGCGCGCTGCCCTGGCCCTATGGCCGCGAGCTGACCGGCTATGAAGTGGCCGATCTCGATGCCACGCTGGACAAGGCGAAAGCGGCGGGCGTCACGGTGCTGGCCGCGCCGCACACGACCGATCGCCGCGCCGCGGTGGTGCAATTCCCCGGCGGCTACATCGCCGAGATCCACGCCGCGAAATAGCGCCATGCGCGCGGGGGCAACGGCGTTCCTGTGTCTCGCGGCAGCCACCGCTGCGGAGGCGGAAGCGCCAGCGCGTCCTTCGATCCAGTTCAATCGCTGGCAGGAGGACTGGTCGGTGCTGGCCGATCCGTCCCTGCCGCGCGAGCCGTTCGACAGCCAGAAATACATCCCTCTGTCGACGGGCGATCCGAAGACCTATCTCTCCTTCGGCGCCGGTCTGCGCGAGCGCTTCGAGGCCAGCGACGCGCCAGGCTTCGGCGTCGTGGCCAAGTCGCAGGCTTATGTCATCAGCCGCGTCGAGGTGCATGCCGATCTGCGCATCGCCGGCCAGGTCCAGGCGTTCGTCCAACTCCAGAGCGTCAACACGCCCGGCAAGATCAACCCGATGCCGGTCGACAACGACCGATTGGACATCGAGCAGGCTTTCGTCGCCGTAGTGGAGCCGCTCGGTGACGGCACGCTCAAGCTTCGCGCCGGACGGCAGCAATTCGCGTTCGACCTGCAGCGTTTCGTCTCGGTGCGCGACGGCCCCGGCGTGCGCCAATCCTACGACGCGATCTGGGCCGACTATGAAGCCGACCCGTGGCGCGTCATCGGCTTCTACAGCCAGCCGGTGCAAGTCCGCGACCGCCGCGCCTTCGACGATGTCAGCAGCCGCCATCTTACCTATGGCGGCATCCGCGCCGAGCGCACATTCGCCGATTTCGGCCAAGTCAGCGCCTATGTTTCGGAATTCCGCCAGGACCAAGCCCGCTATCTCTCGATTGCCGGCAACGAACGCCGCGACATCGTCGACGTCCGCTGGGCCGGCATGTCGGCGCCCTGGGACTGGGACATCGAGGCAATGGGACAATGGGGCCGCATCGCGCCGCAAAACATCGCCGCCTGGGCGGTCGGTTCGCGTGCCGGCTACACCTTCGGCGGCGCGCCTTGGCAGCCGAGGCTCGGTGTGCAGGCCGATGCCGCCTCCGGCGACGGGCATCCGGGCGACGACACCCTCAACACCTTCAATCCGCTGTTCCCCAACGGCTACTATGTGACGCTGGCTGGCCTCACCGGCTACACCAACATCATTCACCTCAAATCGCAGCTCACGGTCGCGCCGTTGCCGTCGTTCACGGCCTTCGTCGCCTTCGCCGGCCAATGGCGCGAAACGGCGGCCGACGCGATCTACACCCAGCCCAACATCCCCGTGCCCGGCACCGCCGGGCGCGGCAGCGCTTTTACCGGCACCTATGTGCAGCTGCGCGGCGACTGGCGGCTGAGCCCGCATCTGACGGCGGCGTTGGAGGCGGTGCACTTCTTCGCCGGCCGGACGATCGAGAACGCAGGCGGCCACGACGCAAACTATCTGAGCGTCGAACTCAAATTCGGCTGGTGAGAAGATCGCCGGCGCACGTCTGGTTCCCGCAACCGAGGGAGCCGATTAACCAGTTTGGCCGCCCGCCTTCATGGAACCCCGGAAGGGCCTCATGCCGTTAGGTATCTTCGGGGATTGGCGGCGGCGAATATTCCACTAGATTGCGCCGATACGAACAGGACGTTCCGGTCCGGACACATTGGGGGCTTGCATGACTCTTGGGCGCGTTTTCGCGGGGCTTTGTCTCGCCCTTCTGGCAGGCGGTGCGCAGGGCGCGCCGATCGAGGCGTATGGCCAGCTGCCGAGCCTGGACAATTTCACGATCTCGCCGAACGGCAAGAACCTCGCCTATATCACCAATGTGCAAGGCAAGCGCGCGGTCGTGATTACCTCGCTCGACCAGGGCAAGGTGACCGACGCGATCACGCTGGGCGACCAGAAGCTGCGCGACCTGACCTGGGGCGACAACGACAATCTGATCCTGACCATGTCGGTGACGCACAGCGCGCTCGGCGCCATGGGGCCGCGCGCCGAATATTTCATGGCCCAGGGCTACCGCCTCTCGACGCACAGCTCGACCGCGTTCCTCAAGCACGGCACCGAGCAGATGAACGTCGTCCTGGGCTTTCCCCAGGTGCGTTCGATCGGCGGCCATGCCACCGCGTTCTTCCCCGGCATCACCTTCAATGCCGGCCAGACCCAGGTCTCGCTGTTCAGCGTCGACCTCGAAACCGGCGACGGCGGCGTCGTCGAAGTCGGCACCAAGGTCGTGCAGGACTGGATCATCGACTACAACGGCGCCATCGCCGGCCGCGTCACCTACGACAACGACAGCCGCACCTGGGGCCTGCAGGTCTCCGACCGCGTCGGCTACAAGACCGTCGCCTCGTTCACCGCGGCGATCGAGACGCCGGTGGTGCAAGGCATCACCGCCGACGGCGGCGGCCTGCTCGTCGCGGTGCCGCAAGGTGACGACTTCGTCGACAAGGTGTTCAGCCCGGGAGCCGGCGGCTGGATCCCGGCGCCTGCCGGCGCCGACGCCTATCAATCGCCGATCCTCGATCCCGCCACGCACCGCGTCATCGGCATGATGGGCGTCGACGAGAAATTCACCTACAGCTTCTTCAACAAGGCCGACCAGGACGCCTGGAACGGCCTGGTACGCGCCTTTCCCGACGAGAACGTCGAGCTGGCGTCGTGGAGCGCCGACCGCAAGCAGGTTGTCGTGCGGGTCGACGGGCGGCACGACGGCGCCGGCTATTACCTGGTGGACCTGAACAGCCACAAGGCGAGCTTCCTGGGCCCGGTCTATAGCGGGATCGAGACCACCGACATGGCCGAGGTGAAGCTGATCACCTATGCCGCCGCCGACGGCATGAAGATCCCCGCCTATCTGACGTTGCCCAACGGCAAGCCGGCCAAGAACCTGCCGCTGGTGGTGCTGGCGCATGGCGGCCCGGCCGGCCGCGACCAGCCGCAATTCGACTGGATGGCGCAGGCGCTGGCCTCGCGCGGCTATGCCGTGCTCCAGCCGCAGTTCCGCGGCTCCGACGGCTTCGGCTGGGCGCATCTTTCCGCCGGCTTCGGCCAATGGGGGCGCAAGATGCAGACCGATCTGTCGGACGGCGTGCGCTATCTGGCGGCGCAGGGCATCGTCGATGCCAAGCGCGTCTGCATCGCCGGCGGCAGCTATGGCGGCTATGCCGCGCTGGCGGGCGCGGCGCTGGACCGCGGCGTCTATCGCTGCGCCGTAGCCGACGCCCCGGTGTCCGATCCGTCCACCATGCTGCGCTGGGTGCGCGAGATGGCGCACGATTCCGATGCGCTGGTCTCGCGCTACTGGGACCGCTTCATGGGCGTGACCGGCTACGACGATCCCAAGCTGGCCGAGATTTCGCCGCTGCGCCATGCCGCCGACGTCGCGATCCCGGTGCTGCTGATCCACGGCAAGGACGACACCGTGGTGCCGATCGAGCAGAGCGAGCAGATGGAGGCGGCGCTCAGGGCCGCGGGTAAGCCGGTCAGCTTCGTCAGACTCGAAGGCGAGGACCATTGGCTGTCGAAGATGGAGAGCCGGCAGCAGATGCTGCAGGCCATGGTCGCGTTCCTGGAGGCGAACAACCCGCCCAATTGAGCGGGCGGGGCTCAGCCCGTGACTTTCTTTTTGCACACCCCGCACGTCTTTCCGATGTTCTTGCGCTTGGCGTGAAAGTCTTCGTGGTCGCTAAGCTCCTTCTTTTTCGACTTGTCTTGCTTGGCCTTGACGGTCGCCTCGTGCTGGCTCGCCGTCTGGTACAGCGCCTTGCTCTTCGGCTTGGGCGCCGGCGCCGCGACCACGGCGCGATCCAGGTGCACGCGCTGCGCCGCCAGCCAGGTCTGGTAGTGCTCCTGATTGGTCGCGGCCCGCTGGTCGTTGGTGTCGTTGCCGCCGGCGTCGCTGTGATGGCCGGTATGGGCCGGGGCGGGGCGGCCAAGGGCCTGGCCGACCCCCAGCCAGTGCTCGACCTTGTGCTCGACGACATAGGGGCGGCAATAGGCGTTCAGGCAATCCAGCAGCTTCTTGTACTCGCCCTCCAGGGGCTTGAGCACGACCTGCCGCACCACCGCCTCGGCGGCGCGCTGGATCGTCGCCCCGCCCCAGGACCGAACGACCCGCATGGCCGGCTTGCGCGCCGGCGAGGCCTGGCGCTGCAGCGCGGTCTTCGGGCCGTAACGGGTCGGCGGCGGCGGAACGAAGCCTCGTGCGGTCATGGTCGCGATCATCCTCGATCCGGCTGGCGGCAGACTACGTGGCCCAGCCTGGTTTTCAAATCGTAAACGGCGCCGGCGCGCGCTCGTTAACGGCACGTGAATGGATCGGCGGGTAAATTTCCGCGGTTGGAAGGGGACCCATCTTCGGATGCAACGTTCGCGGAAAATCGCGCTGCGCGAGTCGCTGCTGTCCCGGTATTCGGACACGCTGGGCGAGATGATGATGCGCCGCCGCAACGAGCAGGCGATGAAGGCGGCGCGCGCCGAAAGCGAGCTCGCCAGCCGCACCAAATCCGCGTTCCTGGCGACGATGAGCCACGAGCTGCGCACGCCCTTGAACTCGATCATCGGCTTCTCCGACGTCATCGTGGCGCTGAAGGATCCCAAGGCGTCGGAATACGCGACCCATATCGCCAAATCGGGGCGCCGGCTGCTCGACGTCGTCTCCGACATCCTGGACATCTCCAAGATCGAGAGCGGCAGCTTCGTGCTCAACCGCGAGCCCACCGACCTGGGCGACATCGCGCAGGCCGCGGTCGAGGTGATGAGCGCGCCGATTTCGGAAAAGAACCAGCATCTGGACGTGCGCCTGCCGCGCGACCTGCCGATGCTGAGCGTCGACTTCAAGCGCCTCAAGCAAATCCTGGTGAACCTGCTCAGCAACGCCAACAAGTTCACCGCCGAGCGCGGCCGCATCATCCTGGTCGCCAAGCGCCTGCCCGACGGCGGCGCCACCTTCGCAGTCGCCGACACCGGCTGCGGCATGTCGCCGGACCAGATCGCCACCGCGCTGCGCGCCTTCGGCCAGGTGCAAGGCCATCTGTCGCGCACCCAGGAAGGCGCCGGCCTCGGCCTGCCGATCGCGCGCGGCCTGGCGCGCCAGCATGGCGGCGAGCTGATCGTCGAGAGCCAGCCCGGCGCCGGCACCACCGTGTTCCTGAACCTGCCGCCCGACTCCCAATGGGCAAAGCGAGTAGCGTCATGAATCAGATCTTCCGCGATCCGCGCGAGCCTGCCGCTCCCGCCAAGGAACGCCGCGGCGTTCCCGCCTCGCCGCCGGTGCAGATCGCCCATATCGTGTCGGTCGCCGGATCGCATGCCATCGCGGTGCTGGAGCACAAGAGCGCCGGCGCCGTCACCACCAAAGACCCGCGGGTACAGATCGGCGCCCTGGTCAAGATCGTGACGCCGGCCTCCTCGGTGATGGGACTGGTGTCGGCGATCACCTCGCCGATGCCCAATTCCGACGGCCAGGAAGAAATGGGCCTGATCGAGATCAACCTCGCCGGCGAAGTCGGGATCGACGACAGCTCGCGCCGCCTGACCTTCAAGCGCGGCGTGACGCAGCTGCCCAGCATCGGCGATCCGGTGCTGTTCGCCGACCGCCACGATTTGACGCGCGTCTATGCCCCGCCGGCGATCGCCAGCATCAAGGTCGGCACCCTGTTCCAGGACCCCAGCGTGCCGGCGCGGCTTCTGACCGACGATCTTCTGGCCAAGCATTTCATCGTCGTCGGCTCGACCGGCTCGGGCAAGTCCTGCGCCTTGACCGCGATCCTGCAGCGCCTGCTGTTCGAGCATTCCGGCGCCCATGTCGTGATCCTGGACGTGCACAACGAATACTCCACCGCCTTCGAAGGCATGGTGGAGAAGATCACGCTGAACAATTTCAACCTGCCGTTCTGGCTCCTGAACTTCACCGAGCTGTCGGCGGCGCTGACCTCCAAGGACCAACACCGCGACGCCGAGATCGAAATCCTGGGCGAGGCGGTGGTCTATGCCAAGCGGCGTTATTCCGAAGCCGCGGCGGGGCGGGCGCGCAAGCCGGCCGACGTCAACAGCGTGATCAGCGTCGACACCCCGACGCCGTTCCGCCTCTCCGACGTCACCGCTTACATCGACGACCGGCTGGGCAAGCTGGAGCGCACGCATCTGACGCTGCCTTACCGGCGCCTGAAGACCCAGATCGAAAGCCTGGTCGCCGACCAGCGCTACAATTTCATGTTCGGCAGCCTGACCATCCAGGACACGATGACCGACGTCCTGAGCCGGCTGTTCCGCATTCCCAACGAGGGCCGGCCGATCACGGTGGTGGACCTTTCCACCGCGCCACCGGAAATCCTCGACGTCATCATCTCGGTGATTTCGCGCCTGGCGTTCGACCTGGCGGTATGGAGCAACGGCGCGGTGCCGATGCTGCTGGTGTGCGAAGAAGCGCACCGCTATGCCCCGGCCTCCGACAAGGACGTGACCTTCGTGCCGACGCGGCGCGAGCTGTCGCGCATCGCCAAGGAAGGGCGCAAATACGGCTTGTCGCTGGCGCTGGTGACGCAGCGGCCGTCGGACCTCGACCCCAATATCCTGTCGCAATGCGGCACCGCGGTGGCGCTGCGGCTTTCCAGCGAGCGCGACCAGCAGGTGATCCGCGCCAACACCTATGAGGGGATGATCGACCTGCTCGACTTCCTGCCGCTGCTCGGCGACCGCGAGGCGATCATCCTGGGCCAGGGCACCTCGATGCCGATGCGCATCAAGTTCGACGTGCTGGGACGCGGCAACGTGCCCAAGAACACCAATGCCGGCTTCTCCAAGGCGTGGAAGACCCAGAAGCTGGAGCGCCACTCGCTCGACGCCATCGTCACCCGCTGGCGCCATGGCGGGCGGGAGAAGGAATAGGGTTTCGCCGGCGGCGCGCGCCGCAAGCACAGCCTCTGCCCACGCGATCAACTCCTTGCCAAGGCGGATGTGCGCGCGGATTTGCCGATAAAGCGCGCGCCGCTCGCGCGTGAACTTGCCGTGCTTGAGCGCGTTGCGGTTGCCGGCCGGCGCGCCGCGTTTAGCGCCTTGTCTTGTCATGCTGGCTTTCGAGCCAAAGCTCTTCCTCCAGCATGAGGTTCGCCTCTTCCTGCGGGTCGGTCGGCGCTTTGAGCCGCTCTCTGCGCTCTTCGACAAGCGAGTCCAAGAATTGTTGCTCCAACACCTGAAAGGCTTCGAGATCAGACCGGGCCTTCTCTGCATTTCTTGAATTCAATTCGGCTGCATCGGGTTTAGGTGGTTGAATCCGCTCGATAATCGTGCGCTGGCGCCGTTCGACGAGCGCGACCAGAGCAAGCGCCTGGGCGACGCGGGCGTTGGAATTGAACAGGCGCGCGGCGGCGGTGATCGGCCCAAGATGGTCGCGGCTTTTGCCCGATGCGAGACGGGAGCACTCGGTGGCAAGGCCGACGCCGATATTGAGGTATTCGGCCAGGCGTTTACCGGCGAGGCGGCGGAGCGCTTCGTCGGGGTTTTCCACGGGTTGGGCGGCGGTTTGGGCAGTGCCAGGCAGATCGAGTGTCGTCATGCATCTATAGGTTGTGTGCTTAAATACCTATTTCAAGGGGTGCAGGGAAAATTTTGTCAGTTCGCGTACGATCGAGAATCATGATATATTTCAATGAGATGACTATAGGGATTGGCGGATTGCGATGGCCGCAAAACTCTCGGTGAAGATATCGAGGAAAGTGCGAGACGAAGCCATTGCCTATGTCCGCGCTCATGGCGTCGATCCGAACGCGTTTGTCGAGCAAGCGCTTCTGCATCGCCTGCAGGCGGCGCGCGAGTTGCCGGAGGCTGTCGACATACGGATAGCCGCAGCCGGCTAGAGCTGTCTTGGGTTGAATCGAATCGCCCGCAACCGTCATGCCCGTTCGCACGCTGTCGCTACGAACTGTGCCGGGCACCCAGGATCGCCCATACCGCGTCCGTGTTCATGGGTCGCCCGGACAAGCCGGGCGATGACGGTTGGTTTTGGAGCGTGGCGAATTTCCGGCTCCGACCGCCGGCAAGGCATCATTCGCATGGCGCGGTTATTTGCCGGCGGCGCAATCGGACCCGCATTCCCACTTGACTCACGCATAACTCGTCGGTTATACGTCAATCCATAACCAACGGGTTATCGATGCCAAAGACCGACGACATGCTGTTCCGCACCCTGGCCGATCCGACGCGGCGGGCGATCTTCGAGCGGCTGTGCCGCGAAGGCGAGCAGACGGTCGGAGCGCTGACGGCGCGGGCGCGCATCTCGCAGCCGGCGGTGTCCAAACATCTGGGCGTGCTCAAACAGGCCGGGCTGGTGCGCGACCGCCCCGACGGCCGCCAGACCCATTACAGCGCCCAGCTCGGCGCCCTGGCGCCGCTGCTCGACTGGACCAGCCGGATGACGGGGTTCTGGCAAAGCCGGTTCGACGCTCTCGAAGATCTGCTTAAGAGGATGGACCAATGAACAATGCCGCGATCCAGACCCGCTCCGTCATCGTCGAGCGCGAGATTCCGCATCCGCCGGAGAAGCTGTGGCGCGCCCTCACCCAGCCGCACCTGATCGCCGAATGGCTGATGCAGAACGATTTTCAGCCCGTGATCGGGCACCGCTTCCATCTGCGCGGCGACTGGGGCGGCGTCCTCGATTGCGAGGTGCTCGCGATCGAGCCCAACAAGACGCTGTCCTACACCTGGAACCTGGCGCAGGAGGCGGCGGCCTTCAGCGTGCAGAGCGTGGTGACCTTCACACTGACGCCGGCCGGCGGCGGCACGCATCTGCGCATGGAGCAGACCGGTTTTCGCCCCGACCAGAAGCAGGCGTTCGGTGGCGCCCATGCCGGGTGGCGGAAATTTTTGGACAATCTCGAACAGGTTCTGGCGCGGGCCGGCTGACGGCTGCGGCGCTTGCACCCATCATCAGGGGAGATGACTATGACTTGGAACATGTGGGTCCGGCAGATTCACCGCTGGCTGTCGATCCTGTTCACAGCCATCGCCGCGGCGATCTTCATCGCGCTGGGCGCCGGCAAGCAGCCGCCGCAATGGGCGTATTTCACGCCGCTGGCGCCGCTGGCCTTGCTGGTCCTCAGCGGGCTTTATCTGTTCGCGCTGCCCTACTTCCTGCGCCGGCGCTAGGATCGTATCGAGAGGCATCCCATGACGGCATCCGACCGCATCGACGCATTGATCGCGAGCATCCCAGACTGGCGCGGCAAAACCTTTGCCGCTTTGCGCAAGGCCATCCTCGCCGCCGACCCCAGAATCGTCGAGGAATGGAAATGGATGGGCAGCCCGGTGTGGTCGCTGGACGGGATCATCGCGGTCGCCAACGCCCATAAGGGCAAGGTGAAGCTGACCTTCGATCACGGCGCGCGGCTGGCGGACCCTAAGACGCTGTTCAACGCCGGCCTCGACGGCAACCAGCGCCGCGCCATCGACTTCTTCGAAGGCGACAAGGTCGATGCCGCGGCGGTGAAAAGCCTCGTCCGCGCCGCCATCGCCTTCAACGGCACGAAGAAGGCGAAGAAGAAGCCGCGATAGAGGCCTCAGGCGAAGCGTTCGCCCACCATCTCCTCGCTCTTGGCCCACAGCGCCTTGGCGCGCTCGGGGTTGAGGGCGTAGGGCCGCACGCCGCCGCGCAGATCGGCGTTGTCGACCACCTGCGCGACATGGCAGTCCTCGCAGAATTTGCCGCCCACTTCGCCGGCCGGCGCGACGAAGCCGCACCAGACGCTGGTGGCGGCGCCTTGCGGGATCGTCTTCCACGAGATGTCGTTCGCCGCCTTGCCGGCGGCGCGGTTGGCGTCTTCGACGATCTTCATCATCGCGGCCCGCGCCTCGTCCGTCATGTAGCGGCCAAGCTCGGTCTGGATGCCGCCGGGATGCACGGCGGTGGCGCGGATGCCCTGCGCCTTGTGGCGGCGGTCGAACTCCACCGCGAACAGGATGTTGGCGGTCTTGGAGCGGCCATAGGAGACGAACTCGGCATAGGGCGCGCGCGCGAAATTGGGGTCGTCGAGATCGACGTCGGAGAAGCGGTGGCCGGCCGAGGACAGGTTCACCAGGCGGCCGCCGTTCGGCTTGATCAGCCCGGCGATGCGGTTGACCAGCACGAAATGACCCAGATGGTTGGTGCCGAACTGGGTCTCGAAGCCGTCGGCGGTCTTGCCGAACGGCGTCGCCATGACGCCGGCGTTGCAGATCACGACGTCGAACGGCTTGGCCGCGGCGTTGAGCGCGTCGGCGCAGGCGCGCACGGATTTGAGCGCGGCGAGATCGAGTTCGATCAGTTCGAGGCTGCCGCCCTTGGCGGCGTCCTGGCGCACCGGCGCGGTGGCGCGCTTCGCCTTGTCGAGATCGCGGGCGGCGCCGACCACGGCAGCGCCATGCGCCGCCAGGGTGCGCGCGGTCTCGACGCCGAGGCCGGCCGAGACGCCGGTGACCAGCACGCGCTTGCCGGTGAGGGTGACGCCGTCCAGGACCTCGTCGGTGGTGGATGTGGCGCCGAATTGCTTGCTCATGGGAACCTCTTGGGATTGCGATTGGCGCGGAGCAGACGCCGCGGCGCGGCGAAAGACAAGACCGCATCCTGTCCTTACGGCAGCGCGAACGCGGTTGATCGGCCGCGCCGGGCCGCGCACAGTCGGCGGGGAAATATCAGCACGACGGGCTTATCATGAAAGTTTGGGAAATCCAGAACGCCTACGGCATCGACAACCTCAACGAGGCCGACAAGCCCGAGCCGAAGCCCGGCGCCGGCGAAATCGTGGTGGCGATGAAGGCGGCGTCGCTCAACTATCGCGACCTTCTGACCGTGATCGGCTATGGCGGCGGCTTTCCCTTGCCGCTGATCCCGTTCTCCGATGGCGCGGGTGTCGTCGAAGCGGTGGGCGCGGGCGTGACGCGGGTCAAGGCGGGCGACAAGGTGTGTCCGCTGTTCTTCCAGTCATGGCTCGACGGCCCGGTGACGGCGGAGAGCCGCTATCGCCCGCTGGGCGGGCCGCTCTCCGGCGTGCTGCAGCAGAAGATGCTGGTCGAGGCCGACGGGGTGTCGAAATTCCCGGCGCATCTGTCGTTCGAGGAAGCGGCGACGCTGCCTTGCGCCGGGCTCACCGCGTGGCGCGCGCTCACCGTCGAGACCAAGGTCGGGCCGGGGCAGACCGTGCTGGTGCAAGGCACCGGCGGCGTGTCGATCTTCGCGCTGCAATTCGCCAAGGCGCTCGGCGCCCAGGTGATCGCCACGTCGTCGAGCGACGAGAAGCTGGCGCGCGCCAAGGCGCTCGGCGCCGATCATCTCATCAACTACAAGACGACCGCCGATTGGGGCCGCGCCGCGCGCGAGCTGACCGGCGGCAAGGGCGTCGATGTCGTCGTCGAAGTCGGCGGCGAGAACACGCTGAACCAGTCGTTCGACGCCGCCCGCGTCGGCGGCGATATCGTGGTGATCGGTGTGCTCGGCGGCTTCTCCTCGCCGGTGATGATCCCCATCGTGTTCGGCAAGAACCTGCACATCCACGGCATCTCGGTCGGTAGCCGCGCGCAGTTCGACGACATGGCGGCGCATATCGAGACGTGGAAGCTCAAACCCGTGGTCGACCAGACCTTCGGCTTCGACAAGCTGCGCGATGCGCTGCGCCTGATGCAGGCGGGCGGACATTTCGGCAAGATCGCGGTGCGCTATTGAGGCCAAGCCGGCGCGCGGTTCTTAGCGGCGCGCTCGGCGCCGGCGCGGCGGTGCTGCCGCTGCGGGCGGCGACGCCGTCGCCCTGGGACCGGGTCGATGCGATCCTGCGCCGGATCAAGCCGCCGCGCTTTCCCGACCGCGATTTTCCGATCACGGACTGGAAGACCGAAGGCGATCCCCGCCTTGGCGACACCGGCAGGTTTCAAGCCGCCATCGCGGCCTGTCACGATGCGGGCGGCGGGCGCGTCGTGGTCCCGCCGGGCGATTGGAGCAGCGGCCCGATTCATCTGAAGAGCAACGTCGAACTGCATGTCGAAGCGGGCGCGACGATCCGGTTCCTGACCGATCCGAACGCCTACCTGCCGCTCGTCTTCACGCGCTGGGAAGGCGTCGAGCTGATGAACTATTCGCCGCTGGTCTATGCGCTCGACTGCGAGAACATCGCGGTCACCGGCCAAGGCACGCTGGACGGCCAGGCGAGCGACAGCGCGTGGTGGCCGTGGAAGGGCAAGGCGGCGCATGGCTGGCGCGAGGGGATGGCGAACCAGGACGTTGCGCGGGCGCGGCTGTTCGCCATGGCCGAGCGCGGCGTGCCGGTGGCGCAGCGGATTTTCGGCGACGGCTGCTATCTGCGCCCGATGTTCATCCAGCCTTATCGCTGCCGCAACGTGCTGATCGAGGGCGTGACGCTGTTGGGTTCGCCGATGTGGCAGATTCATCCGGTGCTGTGCAGCAATGTGACGGTGCGCGGCGTGACGGTGGACGCGGACGGGCCGAACACCGACGGCTGCGATCCGGAAAGCTGCCGCGACGTGCTGATCGAGCGCTGCTATTTCAACACCGGCGACGACTGCATCGCGATCAAGTCGGGGCGCAACGCCGACGGGCGGCGGGTCGGGACGCCGTCGCAGGACATCGTGATCCGCCGCTGCGGCATGAAGAACGGCCATGGCGCGCTCACCGTCGGCAGCGAAATCTCGGGCGGCGTGCGCAATGTGTTCGCGGAGAATTGCTGGATGGACAGCCCCGATCTGGTGCACGCGATCCGGATCAAGAACAACGCGATGCGCGGCGGCGTGCTGGAGCATCTGCATTTCCGCGACATGGCGATCGTCCAGGTGGCGCATGCGGTGCTGACGATCGACGAGAATTACGAGGAAGGGCCGAACGGGCCGTTCGCGCCGGTGGTGTGCGATGTGATGCTGGAGCGGGTGGCGAGCGGGCGCAGCGCCATGGCGCTCGACGCGCAAGGACTGGCGGCAGCGCCGGTGCGCGGTGTGACGCTGCGCTATTGCGCGTTCGCGAATGTGGCCGGCGAGAGCATCGTGAAGAACGTGCGCGGGCTGGTGTTCGACAATGTGCGGATCAACGGGAAATTGGCGAGAGCGTGAGTGAAATTCACCCTCCCCTTGAGGGAGGGTAGATTTTATTTCGGCGGCGGGGCGTCGCGTTCCACCGTGACCGCGCTCGCCACCAGCGTGCCGTTGGCGTCGGGTGCCGCCGAAGCGCTCACCGTCGCGCCGGGCTGCAGCTGCGCCACGCTGCCGCCTTCGATCGCGACGATCGGCACGCCGCGCGCGAACTGGATCTGGGCCGCGCCGCCGCAGCCGCCCGCCTCGGCGTGGCCGCTGCACTCGCCGGGC
>CAYXMO010000016.1:0-24212 GCA_964465935.1 uncultured Rhizobium sp. | reverse complement strand
CCGCGATCTCCGGATTGCGCGTCCAGGGCGAATATTCGGTCTGCAGCGCCGCGATGGGATGCACCGCATGCGCCTTGCGCAGGGTCGCAGCCGAAACCTCGGAAAGGCCGATGCTCTTGATCTTGCCCGCCTCGACGAGATCGGCGAGCGCGCCGACACTATCTTCGATCGGGACGCGCCGGTCCCAGCGGTGCAGGTAGTAGAGATCGATCGCCTCGACGCCGAGGCGCGCCAGGCTTTCGTCGCAGGTCTTCTTGAGGCGCGCCGGCGAGCCGTTGAGATCACGCGTCTCGCCGTCGGTCATGCCGCATTTGGAGGCGAGGACGAATTCATCGCGCCGGTCCTTCAGCACGTCGCCGATCAGACGTTCGTTGTGGCCCAGGCCATAGACCGCGGCGGTGTCGAAGAAGGTGTAGCCGGCGTCGAGCGCGCCCTTCAGCACGCGTTCCGCCTGTTCGCGCGGCGGCGGCGGGCCGTAGGCGTGGCTGAGACTCATGCAGCCCAGGCCGATGGCGGAGACTTCAAAGGCGTCGATGCGGCGGGTGAACATGGCTT
The DNA here is from genome assembly GCA_964465935.1 of uncultured Rhizobium sp. Taxonomy (GTDB): domain Bacteria; phylum Pseudomonadota; class Alphaproteobacteria; order Micropepsales; family Micropepsaceae; genus Rhizomicrobium. Next base: position 23,657 of record CAYXMO010000016.1, on the reverse strand, counting down.
CAAGCCTGGTTGGAGAAGATGATGGTGCCCGAGGCCGCGAACATGCCGCCGACGCCATGGCAGACGCTGATCTTGGCCCCCGGCACCTGGGCCGGCGCGATCCCGCGCATCTGACGCACGCTCTCCTGCAAGGCGTACATGCCGTACATGCCCGAATGCATGTAGGAGAGCCCGCCGCCATTGGTGTTGAGCGGCAGCTTGCCGCCGATGGCGGTGTTGCGCGCCTTGACGAAGGCCGCCGCTTCACCCGGCTTGCAGAAGCCGAGGTCTTCGAGGCCGTAAAGCGGCAGATGCGCGAAGGCGTCGTAGATCATCAGATGATCGACGTCGGAATGCTTGATGCCGGCTTCGTCGAACGCCTTCTTGCCGCTGACGCGGAAGGCGCGCGACGAAGTGAAATCGGCCATTTGGCTGACCATCGGGGTCTCGACGCTTTCGCCAGTGCCGATGACGTAGACCGGCTTTTGCGGAAAGTCCTTGGCGCGGCCGGCGGCGGTGAGGATCAGCGCGCCGCCGCCATCGGTGACGAGGCAGCACATCAACATGCGGAAGGGCCAGGCGATCATCGGCGAGTTCAAGACGTCGTCGACCGTGATCGGGTCCTTGAAGCTGGCGCGCGGATTCTTTGCCGCCCATTCGCGCTGGATCACCGCGACCATCGCCAGGTCTTCGACCGTGAGGTTGTAGGTCTTCAGATAGCGCAGCACCGGAATCGTGAACATGGTCGGCGGGCCGGCGGGGCCATAGGGCATCTCGAACTGGCCCTGCAGGCTCGAGCCGCCACCGCCGCCAAAACGACCGCCGGCGCCGACGCGGCTGCGCCCCGACTCGCCATGGGTGATCAGCACCGTCTTGCACAGCCCTTCGTTGATCGCCGCCGCGGCGTGGCGGACATGCAGCATGAAGGAGCAGCCACCGACTTGGGTGCCGTCGGCCCATGTCGGGGTGATGCCCATGTAATGCGCGAGTTCGACCGGCGAGAGGCCGGCGCAGGCGACACCGTCGATGTCGCTGGCTTTAAGGCCCGCGTCCTTCAGCGCATTGAGCGCCGCATCGGCGTGCAGGCCGATCACGGAGACGTCCGGAATCTTGCCCATCTTGGTGGTTTCCGCGGCACCAACCACCGCGATCGTCTTGGGTTTCATGGATGAGGCCCTTAGGCGGGTTCGAAAAGAGGGAGCGAGATCGTGTCGCTCTGCTTGGAAAAGCTGACCTTGAGCGGCATGTCGAGCGTCAAGGCTTCCGGCGTCTGCGGGCAATTGACGATGTTGGTCATCATGCGCGGGCCTTCGGCGAGTTCGACGACCGCGATGGCGTAAGGCGCGGTGCCCATGTCGGGGCGCGGGCGCATGTTGATCACATAGGAATAGAGAATGGCCTTGCCGCTGGCGGCATAGACTTCGACGTCGCGGCTGCCGCATGTGGGACAGAACGGGCGCGGCGGGAAGTAGCTGGCGCCGCGGCAATGGGCGCAGCGCTGCAGGCGCAACTCGCCTTGGGCACAGCCTTCCCAGAAATGGCGGGTCTCGGGTGTCGGTTCGGGCAGCATGCGGGGCGGCGGCATCGGGCGGTCCTGGATAGCGGGTCGGACAAACTGTGGCACTTCGCGGCGCACAAGGCCAAGGCCGTGCGGCGATGCGTCAAGATGAGAGTAGCGAAGGATGGCCTGCCACCCGAAGCAGCGGGACTGATCTTCGCCAAGGCTTCGGAGGGCACCACCCTTCTCCGCTTTGCTGCGAAGGGTGGTGCCGCCTGCGTGACTCGAACACGCGACCCCCGCATTACGAATGCGGTGCTCTACCGGCTGAGCTAAGGCGGCACTTTTCGACTCCCCATGCGGGGCAGCGAAAGCGGGCGGAACGTATCCATCTCGCCCGCCGACTGCAATAAAGGATTTCCCTAAAGGAAGCCTGACTTTTTGCCGTTGCCGGGGCGGGTTCGGGGGGCCATGCTGGCCAAATCCGCCAAGAAAACTCCCGGAACCGCCCATGCTGACCAAGGCCGACGACTATCCGGTGCACCAGCTGCCCGAGCCGATCGCCACCGCCGGCACCGACCGCAACTTCTATGACCGCTACTTCTTCAACGGCTATTCGCCCGACGGATCGGTGTTCTTCGCCGTGGCGCTGGGCGTCTATCCGCACCTGAACGTGATGGACGCGTCGCTGTCGGTGATCGATGGCGGGGTGCAGCACAATCTGCGCGCCTCCAAGATCCTCAACATGGAGCGCATGGACACCACGGTCGGGCCGATTTCCGTGGAGGTGATCGAGCCGCTGAAGACCCTGCGCGTGCGCGCCGATTCCAAGGAGCACGGCATCAAGGCGGATATCACCTTCCACGCCCGCGCCTTGCCGGTGGAGGAGCCGCGCTTCACCTACCGCACCGGCCCGCTGACCATGATGGACTACACGCGGCTGACGCAGAACGGCACATACGAAGGCTGGATCGAAGTCGCGGGCAAGCGCATCGAACTCAAGCGCGACCGGATCGTGGGGACGCGCGACCGTTCCTGGGGCGTGCGGCCGATCGGCATGGGCAACCCGCAAGGCGCGGCGCCGCCGCGGCTGCCGCAATTCTACTGGCTGTGGTCGCCGCTGAACTTCCCCGAGAAGTTCATGCTCTATCACAACAACGCCGACGCCTCCGGCAAGCCGTGGAACACCGCGTCGGTGATCGGTCCAGCCGACGGCGGCGAAGCCGAGCACATGGCGGCGTGCTGGTCGACCATCGACTACAAGTCCGGCACGCGGCACGCCAAGCACGCTGTGATCGAGACGCGCGACGGGCGCGGCGACGCCTGGCGCGCCGAGATGGCGCCGAAGTTCAACTTCTACATGTCCGGCATCGGTTACGGTCATCCCGAATGGGGCCATGGCCGCTTCCATGGCGATCTGCGCGTCGGCTACGATTCCTACAAGACGGCGGAGGTCAACGAGAACGAGCCGCAGTTCCAGCACATCCAGGCCTTCGTCGAAGCCAAGCTCACGGGTCCAAACGTGAACACCAGCGGCACCGGCGTCTTGGAGCAGCTCGTGGTCGGCGCGTTTGCGCCGCATGGGCTGACGGGCATCTTCGATCCCGCGCCATGAAGGAGCTGGAAGACAAACTCGCCGCCTATCTGCGCGGCAAACTGGCGGCGCCTGACCTGAGCGTCAGCGGGCTGGCGCGCATTCCGGGCGGCGCCTCGCGCGAGACCTATCGGTTTCGGGCGCGCTATGGCGGGCAGGAGCGCGGGCTGATCCTGCGCCGCGACCCGGCAGCCAGCCTGATCGAGACCGAGCGCAGCACCGAATACCGCGCCTATGAGGCGTTCCACGGCCTCGGCCTGCCGGTGCCCGAACCGATCGCGCTGGAACTCGATCCCAAGCCGCTCGACCGGCCGTTCTTCATCATGGCGGAGGTCGAGAACTGCACCGCCGGCTCGATCATGGCGCCCGATCCGTTTGGCGTGCAGCGCGACAGCGTGGGTGCGCAATTCTATTCGGTGATGGGAAAGATCGCCGCCGCCGATCCGCGCGACATCGGGCTTGGCGATTTCGAAGGCGAGACCGACATCCACGACGTCGCGATGCACGAAGTGGCACGCTGGGAAAAGGTGATCGACGAGGACGAGCGCGAGCCGCAGCCCATCGCGCGCGCCGCGATCCGCTGGCTCAAACGCAATCCGCCGCCGCCGGCGCAGAAGATATCGGTCGTGCATGGCGACTACCGCACCGGCAATTTCCTGGTCGACGACAAGGGCGACATCCGCGCCATCCTGGACTGGGAGATGTCGCATCTGGGCGATCCGTTGGAAGACCTCGGCTGGGCGATCGATCCCTTGTGGTCGGGCGGCAATCCGGCGGTGCCCGGCGGCATGATCCCGCGCGCCGACGGCATCCGCCTGTGGGAGAAGGCCAGCGGCCTCAAAGCCGAGCCCAAGGCGCTCTATTGGTGGGAGATTTTCGCGAGCCTGAAGGGTGCCGCGATCTGGATCTCGGCGGCGCGCGAATACGCCGAAGGGCGCAACATCGATCCGATCAACGCGTTTTCGGGCTGGTTCTGCCTAGCCTTCCACAACAAGGTGCTGGCCAACCGGCTGGGAGCGGCGCCATGAACCCCGAAATCGGAACCATCCTGAGCAACACGACACAGCGCGTCGCGATGGGCGTGACGAGCGAAGGCGCCGCCTTCGCCGCCGGCACCATCGGCCTGATCGGCCTGATGATGAACCTGGCGGCCAAGGAATACGACCGCGGCGCCGACATCCGCTTCGCCGAGAACAACGACATCCGTGCCTTGTTCGCCGAATTGGCGCCGGGCATCGGCGATGCCGCCTTGAAGGCCGAGCTGGAAGCCGCGGCCACCGCCAAGGATGCGTCGCTGCGCATCTCGGTGCTGAATGAAAGCAACTACGCGCTGCGGCGCACGCTCACCAAGGCGCAGATTTATGCCGAGGAGCATGGCGCGCGCGATGCCGAGCGGCGTATATGGGCGGTGCTCAAAGCGATGGCCGACCGCCGCCTTGTCCAGCTTGGTCCCTGATCCTTCGGCTTCCCAGTCCCAGGCGCATCCCGGCATCGTCGCGCGGCTGTCGGGCGCGTGGGCGGCGTGGGGACTGAGCGGCGGCATCTACACGCCGTTCTTCGGCGCCTGGCTGGCCTGGAAGGGCGAGAACCCCGAGCAGATCGGATTTCTGCTTTCCGCCGGCATGCTGCTGCGCGTGATCGTGCCGCCCGTCACCGGCATCGTCGCCGATGCGCGCAACGACCGCCGCAGTGTGATGATCGCGCTGATCGTGCTGACCTTCCTGGGCTATCTGGGGCTGAATTGGACCGTGTCGCCGTGCGCCATCTTCGTCTTCGCGGTGCTCGCCAATGTCAGCGGCGGCGCGGCGAGCCCGTTGTTCGACAGCATCAGCACCAGGCTCGCCGAACGTCACGGCTTCGACTATGGCCATGTGAAGCGGTGGAACTCGATCACCTTCGCGGTGGTGAACGTCGCCTCCGGCCTGGCGGTCGAGCGCTGGGGCCTTGTCGTGCTGGCGCCGTGGCTGACGGTGTCGCTGGCGCTGACGGTGGCGGCGCTGTGGCTGCTGCCGGCGACGCCGCGGCGGCAGGGGCCGAGCCAGTTCGGCATCAAGCTGCGCGCCACCATCGCCGAAGCGCGCGAGCTGATGGGCTCGGCGGCGTTCCTGCTTTTTCTTGCCGCCGCGAGCTTCGACCAGGCAAGCCATGCCTTCTATTACGGCTATGGCGGCCTGCATTGGCGGGCGCTGGGCTACAGCGGCGCGCTGATCGGCGCGATCTGGCCGCTGGGCGTGATCGCCGAGGCGATGCTGTTCTCGGTATCGTTGCAGATATTCCGCGCCGTCGGCGCGACGCGGCTGTTGCTGCTGGGCGGCATCGGCTGCGTGCTGCGCTGGGGTATCCTCGCTTTCGATCCGCCACTGGCGCTGGTGATCTTCGCGCAGCTCCTACATGGCGCCAGCTATGCTCTGGCGCATCTGGGGGCGATGTATTTCATCTTGAAAGCGGTGCCGCCGCGGCTGTCGGCGACGGCGCAGAGCCTTTATGCCGTGATGTCGAGCGGCGTGGTGATGGGGCTGGCGACTTATGCTTCCGGGCCGCTTTATGTGCGCTATGGCGGGCGCACCTATCTATTGATGGCGGCGATGGGCGTGGTGACGATCTTCGCGTCCTTGTGGCTGGCGCGCGCCTGGCATGGCGGACGCATCACGCAGCACGGACCTGAGGAGAGCGGCGACGCGATCTGACGCCGCTGCGCGGATGGGCTTTTTCATAGACCTCCATCAGCTTGCGGGTGTCGATCTGCGTGTAAGTCTGGGTCGTGGAGAGCGAGGCGTGGCCGAGCAGTTCCTGCACCGCGCGCAGATCGCCGCCATGGCTCAGCAGATGGGTCGCGAAGGAGTGGCGCAGGGCGTGCGGCGTGGCGCGTTCCGACAGGCCGAGCACGCCGCGCAGTCTTTTCATGAGATACTGCGCCTCGCGCGGGCTCATCGGCTTGTTGCGTCGGGACAGGAACAGCGGCGCATCTTTCGCGCCAGTGAAGGGGATCAGCTTGTCGTACGCCGCGATGGCGCCGCGCACCGCTTCGATCAGCGGCACGACACGTTCCTTGTTGCCCTTGCCGAAAATTGTCAACGAGGCGGCGAGCGGTACGTCGCCGCGCTTGAGGCTGAGGGCTTCGGAGATGCGCAGGCCGGCGCCATAGAGCAGCGTCAGCAGCGCCGCATCGCGCGCCGCGAGCCATTCGATGCCGTTCTCGCCGGCGACATCGATGGCGCGGGCGGCGTCGGTTTCGCTCAAGGGGCGCGGCAGACCCCTTGCGATGCGCGGCGTGCGGGTGTTGCGGGCGGCGGCGCTGTCCAGGATGTCCTCGCGGGCGAGATAGCGGAAGAAGCTGCGCACCGCGGCGATGGCGCGCTGCACGCCTTTGGCGCCCAGACCTTCGGACCGGCGCACGGTGATGAAGGCACGGATGTCGGCAGGGACGAGCCTGGCGAGGGCGCGGTCGCTGACGCCGCCGCCGAGATGGCCGTGGAGAAACTCCAAAAAGCGGTCGGCATCGTCGCCATAGGCGCGCAGGGTGTGCGGGCTGGCGCGGCGCTCATGCGCCAGCGAGGCCAGCCAAGCCTTCTTCAGATCTTCGGCAGATCGAGCCATGCCCGTATCGCGCGTTCGAGGGCACGCGCCGCGAAGCGCAGATCGGTGGCGATGGCTTCGTCCTCGAAGGCGCCGTCGCGCAGCGCGCCGAGCACGAGCAGCGCCGCCGGCGCATCGCGGCCGATCTTGACGCGGAACGCCGCCAGGCTCTTGTACTCGCCGCCGCCGGCGCCGAGCAGGAGCTCGCCGCCGCCCGAAAGAATTGCGCCCGAGCCGTCGCGCCCCAGCACCGCTTCGGTGGTGCCGGGCGGGATCAGGCGCACGCCTTCGGTGCGCGTTTTTTCCGGTCCGGTGTCGCCTTCGACGCAGATCGCGGCGCGGTCGGCGCCGAAGGATGGCGCCGCGGCGATCACCACCGCAATGCTCTCGGCGAAGCTGCGGGCATCGATCAGGTCGAGCACGAAGCGGCGCGCGCCTTCGCCCATGCGGACCGAGGATTTGCCCAGCAGGCCCTCGCGCTCGGCCTTCAGCTTGGCGTTCTCGGCCGCGAGCTTGTCGATCACGAAGCGCTGGAAATCGCGGACGTCGCCCAGATCGTCGCGTTCGGGCAGCAGCAGCGACAGCAGCTCGCCGTCGGCGGCAAGGCGGGCGCGGTTCATCCGGACATACGCCTTGACCGCCTCGGCGGCGGCCTCAGCAGGTTCGACAGCCTTGGCCTGTTCGCTCATTCGTCCCTTATTCTGACGCCGGCCTTCTTGGCATCCGCCAGAAAGGCCGCCAGCCCCTTATCCGTCAGCGGGTGGTTGAGAAGCGATTTGAAGACGTCGGCCGGGATCGTCGCGACGTCGGCGCCGGCGAGCGCGGCTTCGCGCACATGCGGCACGCCGCGCACCGAAGCGGCCAGTATCTGGGTGTCGAAAGCGTAGTTGTCGTAGATCGCGCGGATTTCGCGGATCAGGTCCATGCCGACCTGGCCGGCATCGTCGAGCCGGCCGATGAAGGGCGAGATGAAGGTCGCGCCCGCCTTGGCCGCCATCATCGCCTGCACCGGCGAGAAGCACAGCGTGACGTTGACCATCATGCCGTCAGCCCTGAGCGCGCGGCAGGCGGCCAAGCCGTCCCAGGTCAGCGGCACCTTGATGGCGATGTTCTTGGCGATTTTGGCGAAGATCTTGGCCTCGGCCAGCATCTGCTTGGTCTCGGTCGCCAGCACTTCGGCACTGACCGGGCCGGACACCGAAGCGCAGATTTCCTTCAACGCATCGACATAATCCATGCCGTTCTTGGCGGCGAGCGAGGGATTGGTGGTGACGCCGTCAACCAGGCCTGTCTGGGCCCATTTGGCGATTTCCTTGGGATCGGCACTGTCGATGAAGAGTTTCATGGGACCTTAAATAGGGTTGACCCGGAAGAATCACCATAACAAGTGTACCGCATGAAGCACACGGCGACACGACCTGCCGGGGATTTGTTGCTGCAGCCCGCGCCACGGGCCGGCGTGCTGCTGCCTTTGCCGCTGTCCGGCGCCTACGACTACAAGCTGCCCAAAGGAACAAACGCGGCGCGCGGCCTGTTGGTTTCGGCGCCGTTGGGCCCCCGGCAGCAACTGGGCGCAGTGTGGGGCGCAGCGGAAGGCAGCGTCGGCGACAACCGGCTGAAGGAAGCCGTGCCGCTGGAAGGGTTTCCTGCGCTTCCTGAGAAGCTGTGCGACTTCGTCGACTGGGTCGCCAACTACACGCTGTCGCCGCCGGGGATGATCCTGGCGATGGTGCTGCGCAGCGGGCGCGCCTTCGAGCCGGAGGCGATGCGCACCGCCTTCGTGCGCGGCGGCATCACGCCCGCGAAGCTGACGCCAGGCCGGGCAGGGGTGCTGGCGGTTGCCGAGGACGGGCTGGCGCGCAGCGTGCCGGGGCTGGCGGAGGATGCCGGCGTCAGCACCGCCGTGGTGCGCGGACTGATCGAGGCCGGCGCGCTGGTGGCGACGCAATTGCCGGAGTTCGCGCCGTTTCCAACACCGGACCCCAGCTTCGCGCAGGCCGTGCTCGGCCCCGAGCAACGCGCCGCGGCCGACGCGCTGACCGGCGACGTCGCGGCGGGCAAGTTCGCCGCCAGCCTGCTCGACGGCGTCACCGGCTCGGGCAAGACCGAGGTCTATTTCGAGGCGGCCGCGGAAGCGCTGCGGCAGGGGCGGCAAGTGCTGATCCTGCTGCCGGAGATCGCGCTGACGGTGCAGTTCCTGGAGCGCTTCGCGGCCCGCTTCGGCTGCCGCCCGGCGGAGTGGCATTCGGATCTGACGCAGAAGGAACGTACGCGGACCTATCGGGCGGTGATGCGCGGCGACGCGCGGGTGGTGGTGGGCGCGCGCTCGTCCTTGTTCCTGCCGTTCGCCGATCTTGGCCTCATCGTCGTCGATGAGGAGCATGAGCAGGCCTACAAGCAGGAAGACGGCGTGATCTATCACGCCCGCGACATGGCGGTGGTGCGGGCGCGCAGTGAAGGCTGCGCCATCGTGCTCGCCAGCGCGACGCCGTCGCTGGAGAGCTATGTCAACGCGGCGAGCGGGCGCTATGCGCATCTGAGGCTGCCGCGCCGCCATGGTGCCGCGGTGCTGCCCGACACAAGGCTGATCGACCTGCGCCACGAGAAGGCGGAAGCCGGCACCTGGCTGTCGCAGCCCTTGCGCAACGCGGTGGCGAACGCGCTGGCGGCGGGCGAGCAGGCGATGCTGTTCCTCAACCGCCGGGGCTATGCGCCGCTGACGCTGTGCGAGAGTTGCGGCCACAAGATGAACTGCCGCGATTGCTCGTCCTGGCTGGTGGAGCACCGTTACCGCAAGCGGCTGGCCTGTCATCAATGCGGCTACGAGACCGCGACGCCGCCGGCCTGCCCCGCCTGTGGCGCGCAAGGCAGCCTGATCGCCTGCGGCCCCGGCGTCGAGCGCGTCGCCGAAGAGTTCAAAGCGCTGTTCCCGCAAGCGCGCGTCGCCATCGCGTCGAGCGACACGATGCATGGGCCGGCCGAGACCCAGGCCGCGATCCGCGCCATGGCCAAGCGCGAGATCGACGTGCTGATCGGCACCCAGATCGTCGCCAAGGGGCATCATTTCCCGCAGCTGACGCTGGTCGGGGTGATCGATGCCGATCTTGGCGGCTCGGACGGCGACCTGCGCGCGCGGGAGCGGACGTTCCAGCTGCTGCACCAGGTTGCGGGACGCGCCGGCCGCGCGGAGAAGCCGGGGCTCGTGCTGATGCAGACGCGCAACCCCAAGGACATGGTGATGGCGGCACTGGCGGCGGGCGACCGCGACGCGTTCTATGCCCAGGAGCGGGTGTTCCGCGAGCGCGCCCATGCACCGCCCTTTGGACGGCTGGCGGCGATCATCCTGTCGGGTGTCGACGGCCCGGCGGTGATCGAGGCCGGCAAGGTGCTGGCGAAAACGGCGCCGGCGGCGAAGGGTGTCACCGTGTGGGGACCGACGCCGGCGTTCTATCACCTGCTGCGTGGGCAGACGCGCGAGCGGTTGCTGGTGCAGGCCGAGCGCAGCGTCGACGTCCAGGCCTATCTGCGGGCATGGCTGGGCGCGGTGAAGATTTCGGCGAAAGTGCGCATCGCGGTCGATATCGATCCGGTGAGCTTTTTCTAATCAGGCCGCGCGAACATCCGTCTTCGAAAAGTCGCTGCCGATGAAGAGCAAAGGACAATCGAGCGCCTTCGCGACGGCGTAGGAAAAACAGTCACCAAAGTTCAGGCCGGCCTTGTGACGCCCCTTGCCGAACTTAAGGAATGCGGATTGTGCTTCGGCCGCAATGGTTTCGTCGACCGGGACGACTGCAACACCGGCGGTCGCGATCCAGTTGTCCACGATCGCCTTCGGATCGCCGTGATTGCGCGACAACACGATCGTCGCTTCAACAAGGACCGTCGCAGGAACGAATCTCCGTAATTGGGATATCAGGCGGGTTGCTGTTTGTTCGAAGTTCGGTTCGCGGTCGATGATCGCGATAATCGCCGATGTATCGACGACGATCATTTGGGCAATCCGTGCTCATCGTACAGATCGTCCATCATCTCGCGCATGCTTTGCGTAATTCCATGGCGACGCCGGTAGTCGGCGACTTCATCCTGTAGCGGCTTGATGCGTTCCAGGAACTCCTCGACCGTCTTGGCGGGTGCATTGCGCGCGGCTTCCTCTTCGACGCGTGCGAGCTTTTCGCGCACGGCGTTAGCCACAGCTTCGGTCAGGCTTTCGCCAGTATGCTCCGCGAGCTGCCGAATCGCGGCTTCGACCGCCGAATTCTTGATGTTCAAGCCCATTTTCTACCTCTCTGGGTAGAATTCTACCTTGAGAAGGTAGAATTTTCAATCCGTTGAAATAAAAGAGAAATTCATGCCGCCGATCACGGCCTGATCGCCAAATGTCATTTTTTGCCGTCATTGCGCTTCATGCCGGCCCTGATGAGCTTCTTGAGAAGCGCCATCGGCAGCGGCGCGTCGAGCGGCAGCTGCACCGTGCCCTTGGACGTCTTGTAGCCGGCAAGCTCGTGCTTGAAGTCCTGCACGATGGCGCCGGGGAAGAAGCCGATGTGGGTCTTGAATGCCGCGAAATAGAGACGCGCGCCATCCTGCTTGTAGGACGGCATGCCGTAGCCGATGCCTTCCTCGGCGCGTGGCATCGCCGATTTCATCAGCTTGCGCAACTGCGCGAGCTTGGGCCGCGCCGCATCGGGCGCGGCTTTGAGATAGGCGTCCACGCTCTTGGCGGGCGGGACGCCGCGCATCTACTGATACTCGCGCACGTCGGCGAGGTGGCCGGCGATCGCCGCCGCCACCGCCATCGCCGGGCTCATCAAATGGGTGCGGCCGCCGCGGCCCTGGCGGCCCTCGAAATTGCGGTTGGAGGTCGAGGCGCAGCGCTCGCCGGGTTCGAGCCGGTCGGCGTTCATGGCCAGGCACATCGAGCAGCCGGGCTCGCGCCATTCGAAGCCGGCGGCGGTGAAGATTTCGTCGAGACCTTCATCCTCCGCCTGCAGCTTCACCAAGCCCGAGCCGGGCACGATCATGGCGCTGACATGCGACGCCACCTTCTTGCCCTTGGCGATGGCGGCGGCGGCGCGCAGATCCTCGATCCGGCCGTTGGTGCACGAGCCGATGAAGACGCGGTCGATCTTGACGTCCTTGAGCGCGACGCCGGGGGTGAGGCCCATGTAATCGAGGGCGCGTTCGACGCCGGCGCGGTGCGCTTCGTCGGCAATCGCGGCGGGATCGGGGACGGTGCCGGTCACCGGCAATGCCTGCTCGGGCGAGGTTCCCCAGGTCACCATCGGCGCGATGTCGGTGGCGTTCAGCGCGATCTCGATATCGAACTTGGCGTCCGCATCCGACTTCAGCGTCTTCCAGTACATCACCGCATGCTCGAACGCCGCGCCCTTGGGCGCGCGCGGCTTGCCGGCGACATATTTGAACGTGGTCTCGTCGGCGGCGATGAGGCCGGCGCGGGCGCCGGCTTCGATGGTCATGTTGCACAAGGTCATGCGGCCCTCCATCGAGAGGCCGCGGATGGCGTCGCCGGCATATTCGATGACATAGCCGGTGCCGCCGGCGGTGCCGATGCGGGCGATGATGGCGAGCGCGATGTCCTTGGCGGTGACGCCGATGGGCAGCGTGCCGTTGACGCTGACGCGCATGTTCTTGGAGTGCTGCGCCAGCAGCGTCTGGGTCGCGAGCACGTGCTCGACTTCCGAAGTGCCGATGCCGAAGGCGAGCGAACCGAAGGCGCCGTGCGTGGACGTGTGGCTGTCGCCGCAGACGATAGTGGTGCCGGGCAAGGTCCAGCCCTGCTCTGGTCCGACGATGTGGACGATGCCCTGGCGGATGTCGTCCATCGCGAGGTACTCGATGCCGAATTCCTTGGCGTTGCGTTCGAGCGTGGCGATCTGCTCGCGCGATTCCGGATCGGCGATGCCGTTGGCGCGGTCCTTGGTCGGGACGTTGTGGTCGGCGACGGTGAGGGTCAGCTCGGGGCGGCGGACCTTGCGCTGGGCGGTGCGCAGGCCTTCGAAAGCCTGCGGGCTCGTCACCTCATGCACAAGATGGCGGTCGATATAGAGCATGGCGGATTCGCCCGGCGTCTCCTGCACCAGATGCGCGTCCCAGATCTTGTCGTAGAGCGTCTTGCCCATGGCCGTCTTTGCTGCTTGGCATAATCTTGCGCTGCCGTATCAGCCCCGGCAATTTGGCGCAAGCACCCTTCGAGGCTCGCTACGCTCGCACCTCAGGGTGACGTTCTTTTTTTTTCACGTTCACGGGTCTCGTCATGCTGAGGTGCTCCGCGAAAGCGGAGCCTCGAAGCACGCACGGTCAGCGCTGGCTAAAATAGAGCACCGCCATGATGATAATGATGGCGATGAACTGCGCCAGCACGCGCAGGCGCATCAGGCGGTTGGACCAGCTCACCGCGGTGTCGCCGCCCTTCCACAGCGTGTAGAGCCCGGCGAGCAGGATGCTGACCACCACGCCCAGCGCGATGGCGACGAGGAGCTTGCCGCTCATGCCGGCTTGGCCGGCGGCGGCACGGCGGGGCCGGGGACCCAGCCGGCGGCCTTGGTGGCAAGATCGCGGAACTTGGACGAGACGCTTTCCAGCTTGGCGATCCATTCCGGATTGGGCACCTGGCCCTCGATCTCCTTGAAATAGACCTGCATCAGGGCGGCGATGGCGATCGGCTCCATCACGGCTTTCTGCACCGCGATGGCAAGGATCAGCGCGAAGCCGAAGGCCCAGAAGCCGGAGGTCGAATGCAGCAGCGCCACCAGCGCCGCGGCCGGCGCCATCAGCACGATGAACAGCACCAGCGTGAACGCCCACATCATCGCCGACAGCCAGGCCGCGTTCTTGAGGAAATGCATGTAGTTCTGGGCGAACAGCACGATGCCGTCGCGCGCCGTGCCCCAGGGGTTCTTGGTCTGGGTGCGGATGAGATGGGCGAGGATGATCTCGTCGACATAGGTCAGCGACATGCGCACCACGCCTTCCGCGATGCGGATCAGCTGCTGCAGCGCCGGGATCGGGAGGAAGGCGGTGAAGAAGTTGATGGTGCCGAAGAGCGCGCTCAGCACGCCCTTGATCAGCTGGTCGACGCCGAACAGGACCGAGGACTCGGTGAAATGCGTCTTCACGAAGGTCGCGCCATAACCGATCTGGCTCTGGCCCTGCGGGATGGACTTGCCGTCATAGACCTCGACCAGCACCGCGATATGCGCCGCCTTCATCAGATAGAGAAGGTATTCGCGAGCTAAATAGAGAGCGCCCGAGACCAGGCCGAAGCCGATGGCGCCGCCCCAGAAGGCGCCGCCCACCGGCGCGTCGGGGCTGGCGCCCATATGGCCGAAGGCCCAGCCCAGCCCGCCGCCGATGCCGATGGTGAGGACATAGGCGAGCGCGATGCCGGCATAGACGATGAGGCGCAGCACGATGAAGGGCAGCGTCTGCATCACCATGGCAAGGGCGCGGCCGAAGCTGAAATCCCACATGGGCGAAGCTCCCGAGCGTGTCAGGAGCATCATATCGGACAGCCGGCTTGGGCGCGCAAGGGCTTGAGGACGCCGTGCGAAGGCGCGATGCTTGGCCTGTGACCGACGGGAGGAAGCCATGAGTGTCGTTCCCTATCTCACCATTGCCGGCGGACGCGGGTCCGAAGCCGCGGACTTCTACATCAAGCTGTTCGATGCCGAGCAGACGACTCGGATGCCGGCGGAAGACGGCAAGCGCCTGATGCATTGCGCGCTGCAATTCGCCGGCGCGACATTGTTCCTGGCCGACGACATGATGGGACGCGGCGACACCAAGGCGACGATGGTGTCGGTGTTCGTGGGGCTCACGAAACCGGCGCAGGTCGACGCCCTGATCGCCAAGGCGCGCGGCATGGGGGCGACGATCACGCAGGAGCCGCAGGACATGTTCTGGGGCGACCGCTTCGCCATGTTCGCCGATCCGTTCGGGCACAGCTGGATGGCCGGCGCGCCCAAGGGCTAGCACCAACTGTCACGATGGCCGCCGTCATAGGGGCGCGCCAGGCCGGCGCGGATCATCTGGGCGGCGATGTCGCCCTGCGCGTCCGCCACGACAGCATCGACGCGGCCGCCATATTTGTCGTTGCGCACCGCCGACAGCTTGACCGTGCCGCCTTCGATGCGCCGGCTGAGATAGGCGCGCGCCGCTTGCGCCCGGCCGCGCTCGGAATCGCAGCGCGCCCGCAATTCGGGCGCGTCCATGCCGGCGATGCGGACGCGGATGGCGATGGTCTGGCCGATCCAGATCGCCGCGGAAGCCTCGAAGGTGTCGCCGTCGATCACCCGGTCGACATGAGCGTCGACCGGCCCGGAGAAATACCGGCCTGAATCATCAGCATAAGCCGCGTTCAGCAACATAATTGTTCCGCAGAAAATCGGCACCCCCTCCCCCCTCCGGCGGCCTTTCCTGTGCAACGGCGCAACTCCAGCGCAATCTGAAGTTGATATAGAACAGAGTATGAACAATTTCAAGTTGTGTCAAGCGAGCTCGTCGATTTTTGCGTCGCTCAGGTTGCCGGGCACGATGGTGACCGGGATCGCCTGGACCCCGGTGGCGAACAGCGAGACCAGCGGCCCCGGCCCTTCCTTTGCCGTGCCCGAGGCGAGCACCAGGATCGAGATGTCCTTGTCCGACTTGATGAGGTCGAGCAGCGCGTCGGTGGGGCGGCCTTCGGCGATGACCAGCTCGGGGATGATGCCGGCGAGCTCGTTGACGGTCTTGGCGGCGCCGTAGATCAGGCCTTCGGCTTCCTGGCGCGCCTCGTCCTTCATGATCTCCTCGACCCCGCGCCATTGCTGGAAATCGGCGGGCAAGGCGACGCAAAGCAGGGTGACGCGGCCGCCGGTGTGCTGCGCCCGCCTTGCCGCGAAGCGCACCGCGACCTTGGCTTCCGGCGTCTTGTCGACCACGACCAGGAATTTGCGCGGACGATCGAGAGAGGGCTCGCTCATGGCGGCGGATGCTGACACCATGGCGGGCGCAGCGGCAAGGGCGTCCGGACGATGACCATCGGCAGCGAAAACGAGCTCGAGAAACTGCGGCATGCCGGCCGGGTTGTGGCCCAGACCATGACGGCGATGGCGGCGGCGCTGGAGCCGGGGATGACGACGCGCGAGCTCGATGCGTTGGGACGCACGCTGCTCGCGCGCGAGGGCGCGCGGCCGGCGCCGGAATCGACCTACAAATTTCCCGGCGCGACCTGCATCTCGGTGTCGCCCGCCATCGCGCACGGCATTCCGGGCGAGCAGGTGCTCAAAGCCGGCGACCTGGTGAACATCGACGTGTCGGCGGACATCGGCGGCTATTACGCCGACACCGGCGGCAGCTATGCGATCCCGCCGGTGACGGAGAAGATCGAGCGGCTGTGCCGCGACGGCAAGCGCGCGATGTGGAGCGGCATCCGCGCCGTGAAGGCCGGCGGCAAGCTGAACGAGATCGGCCGCGCCATCCAGAATTTCGCCGACAAGAACCGCTACACGCTGATCCGCAACCTCGCCAGCCACGGCGTCGGGGCGGCGCTGCATGAAGAACCGGGGCAGATTCCGACCTGGTACGAGCCGGGCGACAAGCGCCGCATCCATGAGGGTCTGGTGTTCACGATCGAGCCGTTCCTGTCGGCCGGATCGCATCTGGCGGTCGACGGCGACGATCCGTGGACGCTGTTCGCCAATGGCGGGCACCCGACGGTGCAATACGAGCACACCCTGGTCGCGACCAAGCGCGGGCCGGTGGTGCTGACGATGGGGTGACTACGGCGCTTTCTTTTCCAGACGTTCCGCCAGCCAGAGATTGATCATCGCCTCGCGTGTGACGCCGAGGCGGCGGGCCTCGCGGTCGAGCGCGCGCAACATCCAGTCGGGAACTTCGAGATTCAGCGGCTTGGGCTCAAGACCCGGCCTGCGGGCCGACTTCATGTCGAGGAGATGCAGGACATCCTCCTTGCCCTCGTCGAAGATTCGATCGAATTCGCTAGCCTTCATAGCACGCAATCTCCAATTCGCGGGCGCGCCGAACGGATATGAGTCGTGTCCGTCCGCCGCGATAGGTCACGACGGCAATCCAGTATGTTTCTGCGATCCTGCCGATGACCATGCTCCGCATCTCTTTGTCGAGCGAACCCTCGAGTTCGAACAGACTGTCATCCTTCCAAAGCGCTTGTGCCTCTTCGAAGTCGATGCCGTGCTTCTGCTTGTTCGACGCGCCTTTGGCCGGATCGAATTCGAAATCCATTCCGTAAGAGTGTGCGCCGAATTGGCGTGATTTCTACGCTACTTCTGGTGGAAAATCTACAATTTCAGCTTGCGCGCCTGCTCGGGCGCCGTGACGTAGACGATATAGCGCTCGCCGTTCGGGTGGGTGAAGTCCTTGGCGGCAAGGCGTTCCAGACCGATGCGGCGCATCACCGCCTGGGAGCGGGCGTTCACCGTCGTCGTGTAGCTGTAGACCAGCGTCATGCCGCAGCGTTCAAACCCATCGCGCAGCGATGCCCGCGCCGCTTCCGACGCAAGGCCCTTGCCCCAGTGGACGCGGCGCAGCCGCCAGCCGATCTCGGAACCTTCGCCGATGGGGTGATCGGGTTCGAGCGGCTGGATGCCGCAATAGCCGACGAAATCGCCGCTCTCGCGCAGCCGCAGCGCCCAGCGGACATAGCCGGCGCGTTCGAAGGTGGCGCGATAGCGCTGGAAGCGCACATCGCTTTCGGCGCGCGTCTGCGGCTGGGGGTAGTCCACCATCGTGGCGGGATCGGCGACCATCGCGGCGAGATCGCCGCGGTCCTCCTCGCGCCAGGGACGCAGGATGAGGCGCTCGGTCTCGATGATCATGGCCTGAGCGCCTTCAGCTTGTAGATCAGCTCCAGCGCCTCCTTCGGCGTCAGCGTGTCCGGTTCGATGGCGCGCAGCGCTTCTTCGAACGCATTGTTGTTTTTTCGGCCTGCCGCTTCGCTACTTGAGGCCGAAAAAAGAGGAAGATCGTCGATACGGGCCAGCGGCTTGTGGCCTTCGCGGCCTTCATCGAGCGCCTTGAGCACTTCTTCGGCGCGGGCGACCACCGCCTGCGGCAGGCCGGCGAGCTTGGCAACGTGGATGCCGTAGGAACGGTCGGCGGCGCCCGGCGCGACTTCGTGCAGGAAGACGATGCTGTCGTTCCATTCGCGCACCCGCATCGTGACGCAGGCGAGCGATTTGAGACGCTCAGAGAGCGCCGTCATCTCGTGATAATGCGTCGCGAACAGGGCGCGGCTTTTGTTGCTCTCGTGCAGATGCTCAGCGGTGGCCCAGGCGATGGCGAGGCCGTCGAAGGTCGCGGTGCCGCGGCCGATCTCGTCCAGGATGACAAGACTCTTGGGCGTCGCCTGGTTGAGGATCGCCGCGGTCTCGACCATCTCGACCATGAAGGTCGAGCGTCCGGCGGCGAGATCGTCGCCGGCGCCGACGCGGGAGAACAGCCGGTCGACGATGCCGATATGGGCGCTGTCGGCGGGCACGAAAGCGCCGGCCTGGGCCAGGATCGCGATCAGCGCGTTCTGGCGCAGGAAGGTCGACTTGCCCGCCATGTTGGGTCCGGTGACCAGCCAGAGTCTTCCAATTCCCCCGGGGGAGAGGTCGCAGTCATTGGGCACGAAGGGATGGGCGTGACCGCCGGCCAGCGCCGCTTCGACCACGGGATGGCGGCCGCGCGCGATCTTGAAGGCGGCGGAGGTGTCGATGACGGGCCGGGTGTGGCGCGCCGCGACCGCGAGTTCGCCAAGGGCGCCGGCGACGTCGATCACCGACAGCGCGCCGGCGATGCGGGTCAGCGCGGCGGCGCATGCGACGGCAAGGCCGCACATCTTGTCGAACAGCTCGCGCTCCAGGGCCAGCGCCTGGTCGCCGGCCTGGGAGATGCGGGTCGCCAATGTCGCCAGCTCGTCGGTGGTGAAGCGCACCGCGCTGCCGATGGTCTGGCGATGGCGGAACAGGGTGCGGTTGTCGCCTTCCTGGAGCTTGTCGCCGTGCTGCGGCGTCACCTCGATGAAATAGCCGAGCACGCCATTGTGCTTGATGCGCAATTGCGCGACGCCGGATTCGGTGCGGTAGCGCGCTTCCAGCCCGGCGACGACGCGGCGCGATTCGTCGCGCAGCTTGCGCACTTCGTCGAGCGGCGGATGCACGCCGCCGCTGATGAAGCCGCCGTCGCGGGCGAGGAAAGGCGGCTCGGGCACCAGCAGATGATCGAGCTGGTTGGTGAGGGGCGAAACCTCTGCCACGCCTTGAGTCAAATCCTGCACCGCCTGCTGCGCTTCACCCGGCGACGGTTTCAAGGGATCGCCGAGCTTGAGCGTGCCGCGCAGGGCGCGCGCCGCCTTGACGCCGTCGCGCAGATTGGCGAGGTCGCGCGGGCCGCCGCGCCCGACGCTGATGCGCGCCAGAGCGCGGGCGATGTCGGGGGCGCGGCGCAAATCCTCGCGCACGGTCCGGCGCAGTTCGGAATCGCCGGCGAAGAACGCGACGGCGTCATGGCGCCCGGCAATGGCCTTTACGTCGGTCAGCGGCGCGGCGAGGCGGGCCGCCAATTCGCGCGCGCCGGCGGCAGTGACGGTGCGGTCGATCACCGACAGCAGGCTGCCCTTGCGCTCGCCCGACAGCGTCTGCGTCAGTTCGAGATTGCGCCGCGTCGCCGCGTCGATGCCCATGAAGGCGCGCGGGCTCATGCGGGCGAGCGGCTGCAGCGCCGGCAGATTGCCCTTCTGCGTCAGGTCGAGATAGGCGATCAGCGCGCCGGCGGCCGAGAGTTCGGCGCGGCCGAAGGCGCCGAAGCCATCCAGGCTCTGCACTTTGTAATGACTTTTGAGCGCGCGCTCGCCGCTGCCGGAGTCGAACTTGATCGACGGCAGCGGCGACAGCGCCGGGCCGAGCGCCTTGAGCAGCGGCGCCAGCGCGTCGTCGCCGAGCAGCGCGTCGGGCGCGAGCAATTCGCTGGGACCGATGCGGGCAAGCTCGATGCCGATCTCGCCTTCCTCGACGCCCGCGACCCAGAAGGCGCCGGTGGAGATGTCGCAGGCGGCGATGGCGAAGGCGCCGCCGGCGCGCCCCAGCGCCGCCAGCACATTGGCGCTGCGCGCCTCCAGCAGCGAATCCTCGGTCAAGGTGCCGGGGGTGACGAGGCGCACGACCTCGCGCTTGACCACCGATTTGGCGCCGCGCTTCTTGGCTTCGGCAGGGTCCTCCATCTGCTCGCAGACCGCGACGCGGAAGCCCTTGCGGATCAGCTTTTCCAGGTACGCTTCCGCCGCGTGAACCGGGACGCCGCACATCGGGATGTCGTCGCCCTGGTGCTTGCCGCGCTTGGTCAGGGCGATGTCGAGCGCCTCGGCCGCCCGTACCGCGTCTTCGAAGAACAGCTCGTAAAAGTCGCCCATGCGGTAGAACAGCAGGTATTCGGCGTTCGCCGCCTTGGTCGCGAGGTATTGCGCCATCATCGGCGTGACGCTGGCGTCGGGGTCCGGGGCCTGCTCGTTCATGGGGCGGACCTTAACATGCCGCATCGCACACCCAGTATCAGGTGTTGAAACCACAGGGCCCAAAAGGGGATATTCTGTGGATCAGTCCAACCGGTCAGGTCATGTCCAACATCAAACGCCCCTCTTTCACCAATGAAGAGGCGCTCGCCTTCCACGCCCAGGGAAAGCCCGGCAAGCTCGAGATCACGCCGACCAAGCCGATGGCGACGCAGCGCGACCTGTCGCTCGCCTATTCGCCGGGCGTCGCGGTGCCGGTGCTGGCGATCGCGGACAATCCCGACCTCGCCTATGACTACACCGCCAAGGGCAATCTGGTGGCGGTGATCTCCAACGGCACTGCGATCCTGGGGCTGGGCGATCTCGGCGCGCTGGCGTCCAAGCCGGTGATGGAAGGCAAGGCGGTGCTGTTCAAGCGCTTCGCCGACGTCGATTCCATCGACCTGGAAGTCGACACGACGGATGTGGACGCCTTCATCGCCTCGGTGCGCTATCTCTCGCCCAGCTTCGGCGGCATCAATTTGGAAGACATCAAGGCGCCGGACTGCTTCGTGATCGAGGAACGCCTGCGCGAGATGATGGACATCCCGGTGTTCCATGACGACCAGCACGGCACCGCGATCATCTCCGCTGCCGGCGTGATCAACGCGATGCACCTGACCGGCCGCAGCATCGGCGACATCAAGGTGGTGGTGAACGGCGCCGGCGCCGCGGGCATCGCCTGCCTGGAGCTGCTCAAAGCGATGGGCCTGCCCAACGCCAACGCCATCCTGTGCGACACCAAGGGCGTGATCTGGCGCGGCCGCACCGAAGGCATGAACCAGTGGAAGAGCGCACACGCGGTCGAGACCAAGGCGCGCACCCTGGAAGACGCGATGAAGGATTCGGACGTGTTCCTCGGCCTGTCGGTCAAGGGCGCGGTGACGCCGGCGATGGTCAAATCGATGCGCAAGGCGCCGATCATCTTCGCGATGGCCAACCCCGATCCCGAGATCACGCCGGAAGACGTCAAAGCGGTGCGCGCCGACGCCATCGTCGCCACCGGGCGCAGCGACTATCCCAACCAGGTCAACAACGTGTTGGGCTTTCCCTACATCTTCCGCGGCGCGCTCGACGTCCGCGCCAAGACCATCAACGAGGCGATGAAGATCGCCGCCGCCCAGGCGCTGGCCGAGCTGGCGCGCGAGGACGTGCCGGATGAAGTCGCCGCCGCCTATCGCGGCGCGCGCCCGGAATACGGACCGGACTACATCATTCCGGTGCCGTTCGATCCTCGGCTGATCAGCCGGGTGTCGCGGGCGGTGGCGGAAGCGGCGATGAAGACGGGCGTGGCGCGGCAGCAGATCAAGGACCTCGACGCCTATTCCTTCCAGCTCTCGGCGCGGCTCGACCCGTCGGCGGCCCTCTTCCAGCGCGTCACGGCCTCGGTGCGCGCCAACCCCAAGCGCGTCGTGTTCGCCGAAGGCGAGGAGGAATCGGTGATCCGCGCCGCCGCCGCGTTCCAGAACTCCGGCCTGGGCAAGGCGGTGCTGGTCGGGCGCGAGGAGATCATCAAGGCCGGCATCCGCCGCGCCGGTATCGAGGAGCACACGCTGGAAATCCGCGTGCCGCATTCGGCGCATGACGTGCAGCCTTACGTCGAATATCTCTATCGCCGGCTGCAGCGGCGCGGCGCGCTCTACCGCGACTCGCTGCGCCTCGTCACCAACGACCGCAACGTCTATGCCGCCGCGATGCTGGCCAAGGGCGACGCCGACGCGATGGTGACCGGCGTGACGCGCAACTATGCCGCGGCGCTCAACGACGTGCGCCTGGTGCTCGATCCGCCCAAGGGCGAGCGGCCGATCGGCGTGATGCTGATCTTCGCCAAGGGGCGCCTGGTGTTCGTCGCCGACACCTCGGTGCACGAGATGCCGACGAGCGAGGAGCTGGCCGATATCGCGGTGCAGGCGGCCGGCGTGGCACGGCGCTTCGGCTTCACCCCGCGGGTCGCGATGCTGGCGTCTTCGACCTTTGGGTTCCCGCGCAGCGAACGCTCGGAGCGCATCGTCGAAGCGGTGCACATCCTCGACGACCGCCATGTCGATTTCGAATATGACGGCGAGATCGCGGTCGACGTCGCGCTCGACCGCGAGAAGATGCTGCTCTATCCGTTCTGCCGCCTGACCGACACCGCCAACGTGCTGGTGATGCCGGCGATCCACTCGGCGGCGATCTCGACCCGGCTTTTGTCGCAGCTGGGCGGCGTGACGATGATGGGGCCGCTGCTGGTGGGGCTGGAGAAGCCGGTGCAGATCGCGCCGCTGGGCGCCAAGATGAGCGAAATCTACAACGCGGCCGTCATCGCAGCGCTGTGATGGACAGGGACTGAGAAATGGCTTGGCTGCTTTTCATGGATGAGAGTGGCCATGATCATAAGCAGATGCCGCTGGAGGTCCGCGGCGGCATTGCACTTCATGTGAGCAAACTTTGGAATTTTGTGAGGGCATGGCAAAGACTCGAACTCGACGCCTTTGGTGCACACCTCGTCGACTTCAAGAAAGAAGCGAAGGGCGAGAAGCTCTTGGACAAAGACCGATTTAGATGGGCTGGACAGGGCCCGCGAATGTCCGACGAAGAACGGCGCAAAAATGCCCGAGCGTTTCTGAGCAAAGGACTACAGAAGACATCACCCACGAGTACGGAATTCTTGGCCTACGGACAAGCTTGCGTTGAGATGGCGAGAGGTGTTTTCGAAATTCTGAAGAGTCATGATGCCAAGCTGTTCGCCGCGGCCATTCCGCGTGGCACGACGCCGCCGGCGGATTTCAAACAAGTCGACTACCTGCGCAAGGATCACGTATTTCTGTTCGAGCGATTCTTCTACTTTCTGGAAGCGCAAAGGGACAACGGTCTCATCGTCATGGATGAGACCGAAAAGACCTATGACCGACGCTTCGTCGCCAAAATTGAAAGCTATTTCACGAAAACCGCCACCGGTCGCCAGCGAACCGCATGGATTGTTCCGTCGCCGCTGTTTGTCGCTTCTGACATGAGCGTCGGCGTGCAAGCCGCTGATATCTGCCTATACTGTATCAATTGGGGTTTTCGGCTGCCCACATGGCAAAATATCGGCGACGTTCGCCCTGAGATTGTGAATGAATTTCGTCTTCATGTGGACGGCTTGCAGTGGCATGGCGACGGTTATCGCGACGGACGCGTATTTCGATCGTCAGGCATCGTTCTTGTGCACGATCCATTCGACAAACGAGTACCGCATTGACCAAAAAGGGAAGGAGGCAATGCTCCAAGCGCTTCCCTTTTCAGGGTTGCCCAAGGACCGAGCCTCCAAGCAGAGAAATAGGACGTCATGTCCTAGTCGTCAACCAATCACTTCTAACCGGCTGAAAAGTAATGGGTTTTCAAATGACTGACATGGCACGAAATTCCTTCATCGAACGCATCTGGGAAGACGACATCCTTCCCACCCTCACCGACTACAT
>CAYXMO010000015.1:0-24741 GCA_964465935.1 uncultured Rhizobium sp. | reverse complement strand
GGGCGCCGCTGATCGCGCCGCCCGAGGTGCTGACATAGATGTCCTTCAGCGATTCGGGATTCTGCCAGTACTCGGGCGTGACCTCCATGACGACATGGTACTGGTTGAGCTCGTTGTAGATGGTCGAGACCTGGCGCTGGCCGAAGGCGTCGTACAGCGTGTTGTCGATCTGCGAGGCGCTGATGCCCAGCCGCGCCGCGGTCGGGCGGTCGATCCGAAGCGCGACTTCGAGCCCCTTGTCGCCGCGGTCGGTGTTGACGTCTTCGAGCTCGTCCATCTGCGACACCGCGTCGGTGATCTTGGGCACCCATTCTTCGAGCTCGTCCAGCGTGTCGGCCTGCACCGTGTATTGATAGGCCGCGTCGCTCTGCCGCCCGCCGATGCGGGTATCGCGCCCGCCCGCCAGGAACAGCCGCGCTCCCGTGATACCGTCGAATTTTGGCCGCAGGCGATCGATGACGTCGTCGGTGGAAAGCCCGCCGCGGTCCGCCAGCGGCCTCAGCTGGATGAGGACGGTGCCGCTGTTGGTCGCGCCGCCGCGCGGTCCGCCGCCGCCGCCGCCCACCAGGCCGGTGACGTTCAGCACGCCCGGGTCCTCGCCGATGACCTTCATGAAGTCCTTGAACTTGTCGCGCATGAGCTGGAACGACATCGTCGGCCCGCCGCGGATGCCGCCGAACACCTGGCCGTTGTCCTCGGCCGGGAAGAAGCCCTTGGGCACGACGGCGTAGAGGAAAAAGTTCAGGAAGATCGTCAGCACCAGCACCAGCACCGTCACGAAGGGGTGGTCGAGCGAGACCTTGAGCGAGCGGGCGTAGAAATCGTGCGCCGCGTTGAAGCTGCGCTCCGAAATCCGCAGCAAGGGGCCGTAGCGCTTCGCGGGCCGGTGCACATCGAACAGGGCGCACAGCATCGGCGTCGTGGTCAGCGAGACGATCAGCGAGATGGCGATGGCGACGGCCAGCACCATCGCGAAGGCGTTGAAATAGCGCCCGACGATGCCGCCCATCAAGAGGATCGGGATGAACACCGCGATCAGCGAAATGCTCATGGAGAGCACGGTGAACGCGACCTCCCTGGTGCCCTGGATCGTCGCCTGCAGCCGCGGCATCCCCTGCTCCATATGGCGGGCGATGTTCTCCAGCACCACGATGGCGTCGTCGACCACGAAGCCGGTGGCCACGGTCAGCGCCATCAGCGACAGATTGTTGAGCGAGTAGCCCAGCAGGTACATCACCCCGAAGGTGCCGATCAGCGACAAGGGCACCGCCACCGACGGCACGATCGCGGCGCGGCCGTCGCGCAGGAAGAGGTAGACGACGAACATCACCAGGAGAATCGAGATCATCATCGAGCGCTGCACGTCGCGCAGCGAATCGCGGATCGTGCCGGTGCGGTCGAGCGCGACGTCGAGCTTCACCGACGGCGGCAGCGCCGCGGTCAGCTGCGGCAGCGCCGCCTTCACCTTGGTCACGGTCTCAATGATGTTGGCGCCGGGCGAACGGAACAGGAAGACCAGAATCGCCAGCTTGTTGTTGTACATGCCGAAATTGCGCACGTCCTCGACGCCGTCATCGACGGCGGCAACGTCGGACAGCCGCACCGGCGCGCCGCCCCGGTAGGCGACGATCAGAGTGCGATACTGCTCGGCCCTGGTCGCGGTGTCATTGACATAGACCTGGAAGCGCTGCGCCCCCTGCTCCACCGCGCCTTTGGGCGCGTTGGCGTTGGCGGCGCTGAGCGCGGCGCGCACGTCTTCGAGCCCGATGCCGTATTTGAACAAGGCGCGCGGATTGAGCTCGACCCGCACGGCCGGCAGCGAGCCGCCCGCGATCTGCACCTGGCCGATGCCATCGATGGTCGATAGCTTCTGCTGCAGGATGTTGGAGGCGGAGTCGTAGATCTGACCCGGCGTCAGGGTCTGGGAGGTCAGCGCCAGCACCAGGATCGGCTGGTCGGCGGGATTGACCTTGCGATAGGTCGGGTTGGAGCGCAGCGCTGCCGGCAGATCGGCGCGCGCCGCGTTGATCGCCGCCTGCACGTCGCGTGCTGCGCCGTCGATGTTGCGCTTGGAGCTGAACTGCAGGGTGATGCGCGCCGTTCCGACCGAGCTGGTCGAGGTCATCTCATCGACGTCGGCGATGACGCCCAGATGGCGCTCCAAGGGCGTCGTCACGCTGGTCGACATCGTCTCGGGGCTCGCCCCCGGCATCGAGGCCGAGACCGAGATCGTCGGCAGGTCGATGCTGGGGAGCGGCTCGACCGGCAACAGGAAGTAAGCGACGCCGCCGGCCAGCGCCAGGCCCAGCGTCAACAGCGCGGTGGCGATCGGGCGGCGGATGAAGGTTTCGGAGAAGCTCATGCCGCGGCGCGCCTTGCCCGCCAGTCGCGCAGATTGCCGCCGAGGCGGTCGAAGGTGACGTAGATAACCGGCGTGGTGAACAGGGTGAGCAACTGACTCACAAGCAGGCCACCAACGATGGAGATGCCGAGCGGATGGCGCAGCTCCGAGCCGGTGCCGCTGCCCAGCATCAGCGGCAGCGCGCCGAACAGCGCCGCCACGGTCGTCATCAGGATCGGGCGGAAGCGCAGCAGCGCCGCCTGGTGAATCGCGTCGCGCGGGGATTTGCCTTCCTTGCGCTCGGCCTCCAGCGCGAAATCGATCATCATGATCGCGTTCTTCTTCACGATGCCGATGAGCAGGATGATGCCGATGATCGAGACGATGCCCAGATCGTTGCCCGAGACGATCAGCGCCAAGAGCGCGCCGACGCCGGCCGACGGCAGCGTGGAGAGGATCGTGACGGGATGGATGAAGCTCTCATAGAGCACGCCAAGCACGATGTAGACGGTGACGATGGCGGCGAGGATCAGCAGCAGCTCGTTGGTCAGCGCCGACTGGAAGGCGAGCGCCGAGCCTTGGAATTCGGTCGAGATCGAGGCCGGCAGGCCGGCATCGGCCTCTGCTGCCGTCACCGCATCCACCGCGGCACCGAGCGAATAGCCGGACGCGACGTCGAACGAGATCGCGGCGGAAGGAAATTGGCCCAGATGATCGATCTGAAGCGCCACCGGCCGCGCCTCGACATGGGCGAAGGCCGAGAGCGGCACCTGGCCGCCGCCCGCCGAGGGCAGACGGACGTCCGACAGCGAGCCCAGCGAATTCTGCACTCCCGGATCGGCCTGCAGGATGACGCGGCGCTGGTTCGACTGGGTGAAGATGGTCGAGATGATGCGCTGGCCGAAGGCGTCGTAGAGCGCGTTGTCGATGGTCGCGGCGGTGATGCCGAAACGCGCCGCGGTGTCGCGGTCCACCACCACCGTCGCCGACAGGCCGCGGTCGAGATAGGAGGTCGAGACGTTCTCCAGCTCCGGCCGCTCGTTCAGCTTGCCCAGCAGCTTAGGCACCCATTGCCGCAGCGTCGCCGAGCTCGCATCTTCGAGCACGAACTGATACTGCGCCCGCGCCACCGTGGAATCGATCGTCAGGTCCTGCACCGGTTGCAAGTAAAGAGAGATGCCCGGCACAGTGCGGGCGCGCTCCAGGATGCCGCGGATCGCGGTGGTGACGCTGTCGCCGCGGTCGTCCTTGGGCACCAAGTTGATCAGCAGGC
Organism: uncultured Rhizobium sp.; assembly: GCA_964465935.1. Lineage (GTDB taxonomy): Bacteria > Pseudomonadota > Alphaproteobacteria > Micropepsales > Micropepsaceae > Rhizomicrobium. The sequence continues at coordinate 21,127 of CAYXMO010000015.1, read as the reverse complement.
GCCCCGCGTTCAGCGTGTTGTTGGTGCCGTCGACGCCGATGAAGGACGACAGGCTGGCGACATTGGGATCCTCGCCGATCGCCGCCGCCAGCGCCTGCTGGCGCCGCGACATCTCGGCGAAGGACACGGTCGGCCCCGCCTGGGCGATGCCCTGGACCAGGCTGGTGTCCTGGGTCGGGAAGAAGCCCTTGGGAATGACGATGTAGAGGACGACGGTCACCGCCAGCGTCGCGCCGGCGATCAGCAGCGTCAGGGGCTGGCGATCCAGCACCCATTGCAGCAGGCGGTCGTATTCGGCGATCACGCGGTTGAAGTAGACCTCGGCGGACTCGGCCAGCGAGCCGCGTTTGGCCTCTTTGTGCCGGCGCAGCAGCTTGGCGCACAGCATCGGCACCAGGGTCAGCGACACCACGGCGGAGATCAGGATGGTGATCGCCAGCGTCACGGCGAATTCGCGGAACAGCCGGCCGACGACCTCCTGCATGAACAGCAGCGGGATCAAGACCGCGATCAGCGACACGGTCAGCGACACGATGGTGAAGCCGATCTCGCCGGCGCCTTTGAGCGCCGCGTCGAGCGGGCTGTCGCCCTCCTCGATATAGCGCGTGATGTTCTCGATCATCACGATGGCGTCGTCGACCACGAAGCCGGCGGCGATGGTCATCGCCATCAGCGACAGATTGTTGAGCGAATAGCCCAGCAGATACATCGCCGCGAAGGTGCCGACGATCGACAGCGGCACCGAAAGACTGGGAATGAAGGTCGCCGGGATGTTGCGCAGGAAGGCGAAGATCACCAGCACCACCAGCACGACGGCGAGGCCGAGCTCGAATTCGACATCGGCGACCGAGGCGCGGATCGTGGTGGTGCGGTCGGTCAGCACCGTCACGTCGATCCCGGCCGGCAGCCCGGCTTCGATCTGCGGCAGCATCGCCTTGATGCTGTCGACCACGGCGATGACGTTGGCGCCGGGCTGGCGCTGGACGTTGAGCAGGATGGCCGGCGCCTTATTCATCCAGGAGAGCAGCGCCACGTTCTCTGCGCTCTCCACCACGGTGGCGACGTCCGACAGATGCACCGGCGCGCCGTTGCGGTAGGCGATGACGATGGCCTTGTAGTCCTCGACGTTCTGCAGCTGGTCGTTGGCGTCGATGGCGTAGGATTGGGTCGCGCCGTCGAAACTGCCCTTGGGCGCGTTGGAATTGGCGTTCGAGATCGTGGTGCGCAGATCGTCGATGTTGAGGCCGTAGGACGCCAGCGCCTGCAGATTGGCCTGCACCCGCACCGCCGGCTTCTGGCCGCCGGCCAGGCTGACGAGGCCGACACCGGAAAGCTGGCTGATCTTCTGCGCGATGCGGGTGTCGGCAAGTTCCTGCACCTGGGTCAGCGGCATCGACTTCGACCCGATCGCCAGGGTGAGGATCGGCGCGTCGGCCGGGTTGACCTTGGCGTAGACCGGCGGCGCCGGCAGGCTCTGCGGCAGCAAATTGCCGCCGGCATTGATCGCGGCCTGCACCTCCTGCTCGGCGATGTCGAGGTTGAGGCTGAGGTCGAATTGCAGCGTGATCACCGAAGCGCCGGCGGAGCTGACCGACGACATCTGGGTCAGCCCCGGCATCTGGCCGAACTGCTTCTCCAAAGGCGCGGTGACCGACGAGGTCATCACCTCCGGCGAAGCGCCGGGCAGGAAGGTCTGGACCTGGATGGTGGGGTAATCGACTTCCGGCAGCGCCGAAAGCGGCAGATAGGAATAGCCGACGATGCCGACCAAGAGGATCGCGATCATCAGCAGCGACGTCGCGGCCGGGCGGACGATGAAGGGAGCGGAAGGATTCATAGCGCTAGCCGCGTCCCGTTGTTACGGCCCGCCGCCTCCGCCGCCGCCACCGCCGAAACCGCGCCCGCCGCCACTGCCGCGTAGTTTCTTGAGCGCGCCCGCGCAGGCCTCGCTGAAGCTGTCGCGGTTTTCGCGCAGGCACATGAACATGTCGCGGCCGGTCTTGCCGGCGCAGTATTTTTCGACGTCGGCCTTGCACACCGGCGATTGCAGCAAGGCGCGCATCTTGGCACGGCGCTCGTCGCTGCTTGGCGCCGCGGCGCCTGCCGCCGGTGTGGCAGCGCTGGGCTTGGAGATCGGCGCCGTCACGTTCGGCAGCTCGACCTCGGCGCCATCGCGCAGCCGGTCGGCGCCGTCGACCACTACCGTGTCGCCGGGCCTCAGGCCCTTGAGCACGCTGACATGCGTCGCGTCGCCAGGCCCCAGCGTGACGGTGCGGATCGCCACCGTCTTGTCGGGCTGCACGACGAAGACATAGCTGCCTTCGGCGCCGCGCTGCACCGCCGCGACCGGGATCAGCGTCTGGTCGTGCCGCGTATCGACCAGGAGGCGCACATTGACGAACTGGTTGGGAAAGAGCTCGCCGCCGGAATTGTCGAACTGGGCGCGCAGCTTCACCGTGCCGGTGGTGATGTCGATCTGGTTGTCGACGGTGGCGAGCACGCCGGTCGCGAGCAGCTTGGTCTGGCCGCGGTCATAGGCGAACACGGTCAGCTTCGCGCCCGCGTTCACCCGCGCCATGATGTCGCCGATATTGTCCTCGGCGAGGCTGAACAGGACCGTGGTCGGCTGCTCCTGCGTCACCACCACGATGCCGCCGGTCTGTCCCGCCGAGACGGTGTTGCCCAGATCGACCTGGCGCAGGCCGGCGCGGCCGCCGATCGGCGCGGTGACCTTGGTGTAGCCCAGATTGATCCCAGCCGCCGTAACGTTGGCCTGGTCGGCGGCGACGGTGCCTTGCGCCTGCTGCACGGTTGCCGCCTGGGTCGCGTATTGCTGCTGCGAGATCGCCTTGGCCGCGATCAGCGCCTTGAAGCGGCCGAGATCGACGATGGCGTTGTTGAGCGTGGCGCGGTCGCGCGCCAGCTGGCCTTGCGCCTGGGCGAGCGCCGCCTGGAACGGCCGCGGATCGATCAGCGCCAGCACGTCGCCGGCCTTCACCGTCTGGCCTTCGGTGAAATAGATCTTCACCAGCTGGCCGCCGACCTGGGGCCGCACCGTGACGGTCGAGACCGGCGTGACCGTGCCCAGCGCGTTCAGGGTGATGTCCATGTCGCCATTGGTAGCGGCGGTAACGCCGACCGCCTGCGGTCCGCCGCGCCCAAAGCCGCCCTTTTGCGTCGTGCTGCTCGGCCAGGCGCGCCACACGATCAGCACCAGCAGTGCCAGAAGGCCCAGGATCCAAAGCAGGCGCCGGCCGCCATGGGCGGTGCTCCAGCGCCAGGCCCGGTCGGTATGGCCGGCGGCGGCGGCGAGGGCGCGATTGGGGGTCCCGGGACTGCTCATTCAATTCTCACTAGCGCCGTCGCCGGCTGGCAGAGGCCCCTGCCGTGGTCGATCTAGCAAACCGAGTGTGCTGAATTTTGTCGAAAGTGTCGCGAGACGATTGGACAGGCCGTCCGAAAGACACCATATCAGGAATGTAACTCCCCGCCGTTCCAAGGGGTTCCTTTCAGAGATTTCATCTTCATGCACGGATTCTTCGCCTGGATCGGCGACGCCGCCGACTGGCTGCTGGCCTTCGCCAAGGCGCACCCGGAAGCCGCGGCGATCATCGCCTTCGGCGTCTCGTTCGGTGAATCTTTCGCCGGGCTTTCCTTCCTGGTGCCCGGCACGACGATCCTGATCGGGTTGGGCGTCGTGCTCGGCGAGACCGGCGTCAGCTTCTGGCCGGCCTGGCTGGCGGCGGCGATCGGCGCCATCCTCGGCGACTGGATCTCGTACTGGATCGGCCACCGCTACAAGGAGCACGTCCTATCGATCTGGCCGATCTCGCACTACCGCGCCCAGATGGACAAGGCGCTGGCCTTCTTCGCGCGCTGGGGCACCTGGGCGATCTTCATCGGCCGCTTCATGGGACCGTTCCGCGCGACGGTGCCGCTGGTCGCCGGTATCTCGCAGATGAAGTTCTGGCCGTTCCAGATCGCCAATGTGACCTCGGCGCTGCTCTGGTCGGCGTCGCTGCTGGCCCTGGGCGCCGTCGGCTGGGACGCGATCAAGGCCGCCTGGCACTGGCTGCCCGGCTGGGCGCTCATCGCGCTCGGACTCGCTGCCGCTCTGCTGCTGCTCGGCTTCGTCTTCCGCCGCCGCATCGCCGCCGCGATCCGAGGCCGTTAAGCGCACAAAAGAAAAAGAGCGAAGCCGGGCTTCGCTCTTTTCGTATGGCCGAACGCTGCCGCTTACGGCGTCGTCGGAGCCGGTGCATCCGGAGCCGGCGTCTCGGGCGCCGCGGGCGGCGTTCCCGGCGTCGCCGGAGCGGCCGGCGCTTCCGCCGGCTTGGCGGTCTTCTTGCGCGCCAGGTCCTGCATCGCGCCATGGGCATCGGCGAAGCCGTTCAGCGAGAACGGCAGGTCGAACGACTTGCCGCCCTCGGCGAAGATCGTGATCTTCGCCGGCCCGGTCGCACCGGCGAGCGCCGCCACGGTCTGATTGTCGATCAGCATCTCGACATAGCAGCCGCCACGGTCGCAGCGGCGGTAGTGCAGCGCCGGCGAGGTGTAGGCGTCGGACGACAGGATCAGGCCCTTCTGGATCGCAACGCCCAGCGGCACTGCGATCTGGATGATGTGGCGGTCGCCGCTCGGCAGATAGGCGATCGAGATGCTCATCACCCGCTCATTGGTCTTCTTGTTGGCGAGCAGCTCGAACATGTCGCACGGCGACTGGGTGGCGACCGGGAAGCAGCGCACCGTCCAATCGGCGAACACCTTGGTCTCGCTCGGACCGGCGGGCGCGCCGGCCGGCGCGGTCTGCGCCTGGGCGCCGAACGACATCAGGCCGAGCGCGAAGGCGCCGGCGAGGATCTTACGAAGGGTTTTCATGACCACAGTCTCTTCCACCAGGAACGGCGTTTGGCTTCGGTGCTGTTGAAGGCGGCCATCGCCTCCTTGTAGCCCTTGAGCGAGAACGGCAGGCCGACCGGCTTGCCGTCGAGGCCGGCGAACAGGATGCGGGCCTGCGGCGCGCCGCCGAGGCTCTTTTCGAGCTTCTCGTCGAACGCGATGCGCACGACGCAGCCGACGCCGTTGCAGGTCTCGAACGGATAGACGTTCGGCTTGTCGTTGCCCAGGCCCAGCCCGATGCCAGGCTCGAGCAGGACGTTGAACGGCACGGTGACGAGCAGCGTGTTGGCGTCCTTGATCTTGAAGATCGCGAGGCGCGCCAGCTCGGTGTGGCTCTTGGCGTCGAGCACGTCCTGCTGGATTTCGCAGGTCGCGTCCTTGTCGGTGCTCTGCGGACAGGCGACGCGCCAGTCCTGGTACACGGCGACGGTCGGTATGTCGGGCGGCGATGATGCGGCCTTGTGGCCGAACCAGCCCGCGATCAGGCCGAGCACGAGCAGGACGGCCGCGATGGCGGCGCGCATGGGCGTGCTGTTCAAATCAAACGGCATATGGCGGATACCCCAGGGTCTTTGGACGGGCCGCACTTAACGGAAAGCAGGGGGGTAGGGCAAGCCGCAGCGGGGCTTTTGCACCTTAATTGGCCTCCATCTCTCAAAGTGAGGTAAATGGCCGCGCCTAGCGGACCAGGGCGATCCCGACCGGGGCGGAGCGCCATTGGGCCAGGGTCGAGAGCGCCTGGCCGACATGGGGATGCGGCCCTTCCTCGGGCCGGGCGACCATGACCACGGCATCGGACAGCCGGGCAAAGGTCGGCGCCTCGCGCGAATCGGCGACCGGCGGCGTGGTAACAATGACGAGATCGCAGATCGCGCGCAGATGGGTGAACAGCCGCGCCATCTTGGGCGAGGCCAGGGCGGCGGCCGGATCGCGCGGCGGGTTCAAGGTTCCCAGCAGCAGCGCCGCCGAGCGCGGATCGCGGGTCAAGGCGCGGTTGACGGTGGTGCTGCCGGCCAGCACGTCCATCAGCCCGCCCTGCGGCGCGATACCGGTCAGGCGCACGACGGCCGGCTGCATCACATGGCCGTCGACCAGGATGGTGCGCAGTCCCGCCTTGGCGGCGGCGCGCGCCAGCGCCAGCGCGACGGTCGTGCCGCTCGAATCGTGCGCCGAGGCGGTCACCGCGACGACGCGGCCTTTGCCCTGCGGGCGAACCGGCACGACGCGCGCGAGCAGCGCATTGATGGCGCGCGCGAAGGGCGAGGCCGGCCAGTCGACGACGTGATCGGCGGCGCCTTCGTTCGAGACGCCGGGGATCTCGGCCAGGATCGGCGGCGACGCCATCGCCGGCTGCGGCACCGGCACGGGACGCGGCATGGGCCGAGAGACCGGACGCGGGCGCGGCGTGGCGCGGCGGCTGCCGCCGAAACGCACCGACAGCAACGCGGCGAGACAACCGAGCAACAAGCCGGCGGGAATGGAGGCGAGCACGATCAGCATCCGGGACGGCGAGCCCGGCCCGGTCGCCACTGCCGCATGCGAGATCAGATGCGCGTCGGGCACCAGCAGGCCGTCCTGATCCTGGATGCTGCGCAGCCGCCCGAGGAAAGATTCGTAGAGCTTGCGCGACGACGCGGCTTCGGCTTCCAGCGCCTTGAGCTGGACCGCCGTCATGTCCTGGCCCGAGGCCTGGTGCTGCGTCGCCGACAGGCTGCCTTGCAGCGAGCCGAGCTGCGCCCGCGCCACCGCGACGTCGTTGGCGAGCGCGCTGGCGATGCGCGAGGCTTCCTCGCCGATCTTGAGGTCGAGATCCTTCAGCTGGCTGTCGTTGGCGATGCGCTTGGGATGCTTGGGGCCGTAGCGGATCGCCAGCGTGCCCTGCTGGCGCAACAGATCGGCCTGCTGGCTGCGCAGCTGGATGATCAGCGGCGACGCGATGATCTGGGTGACGTCGGCGGGGCGTCCGGCCTGCACCAGCGCCTGCACCTGATTGTAGACCGCGAGCTTGGCGGAATAGTCGGCACGGGCCTGCACGATCTGGCCATTGATGCCGCCCAATTGCTGCTCGATCAGCGCCGTGCCGCCGGCACTCGAATCCAGGTGATGCTGGGCGCGATAGGTCAGCGCCGCCGCTTCCTGCTGCTCGACCTGGCGCCCGAGCTCGCGCACCCGCGCCGTCAGCCAGGCGCTGGTCGCTTCGGAAGCCTGCACCTTGGTGGTGACGAGATCGTCGACATAGGTCTGCGCCACCGTGTCGGCGATCAGCGCCGCCTTGTCGCGGTCGCGCGAGGTGAAGGTGACGGTGATGGTGGTCGAGAGGCCGACCGTGGTGGCCGACAGATGCGAGAGGAAGGCATCGATGATGACGTCGCGCTCGACCGCGGGATCGGGCGGCCCCGGATCGCCCACAAACCAGCGCTTGGGGTTGAGCGCCGCGAACAGCGCGCTGCCGATGCTCGGCTGCAGCGCGGCGTTGAACTCCGGATCGTCGTAGAGCTTGAGCTTGGCGATGACTTCGGCGGCGAGGTCGCGCGATTGCAGCACCTGGATCTGGTTCTGCAGCGAGGCCGGATCGGTCGGCAGCGCCGAGAGCACCGCCGACAGATCGGCGATCGCGTTCTTGCGGTTGTCGAGCATGACGATCGCCGACGACGAATAATGCGCCGGCAGCAGGCTGGCGGTGACGAGCGCAAGCGCGATGGTGGCCGCGGCGACGCGCAGGATGAGCCCGGCCTTGGCGCGCAGGATGGCTGCGATGTCGGCAAGCCCGAACGGCGCCGGCCGGCGGGCGTCGGACGGCAAGGCCGGATTTGGGTTAATCCCCTGGAACGACATGCCTTCTTCGCCGCGCCGTGCGCCTGCGAGCCTTTTGCTTCTGTTGCCAGATTTACCGCCCCACCGCCTGACGAAGGGTTAATGGGCGGCCGGTAAGCCGTCGAAGTCGAGCGCCGCCGCTTCGGGGTGCAGTTGGGGCGGCGGCTCGCCCGGCGCCAGCATCGCATGCAGCACCGCCGGATCGTCCCAAGGCACGTCCTGGAACGCCATGGAAAGCCAGTGGCTCTGCGGATTTCGCCGCCATTCCTGCGGAAAAAGCGCGATCAGCCGGTTGTCGGTGGCGGCCGGGCGGACCCGCTGCACCACCGGGGAGACCGCCGCCGCCAGCGCCGCCACGACGTCGTGACCGGGCCCGAGCGCGAAGGCGCTCGCTTGGGTGGCGCGCGGATTGATCTCGATCAGATGGGGCTGGCCGGCCGCGTCGCGGATGAAATCCAGGCCATGCAACCCCGAAAGCCCGAAGCGCCCGGCAATACCGAGGGCGGCGCGTTCCATCTGCGGGCAGTCGGTGCGCTGCATGACGCTGGCGGGACCGGTGGCGCTGACGGTTTCGAGCACGTCCATATGGATGGTCGCGAGCACGCGGCCCTGCCAGCAGGCGAACGCGGTGGTCGCGGGACGGCCCTCGACATAGCGCTGCACGCTGACGGTGACCGGACTGGGATGGATGGCCTCGCGCAGGAAATGCGCGTCGTGGCGGCGGGCCGCGCGCACGACGCTGCGCAACCGCGTCGGCGGGATCGCAAAGCGGCGGAAGGCGTCGAACGCCTGCGCCCGGTCGCGGGCAATCGCGACGCCTTCGCCGCCCCAGGAGAAATCGGCTTTCACGACCGCCGGCAGGCCGATCCGGTCCAAGGCGTTGGCCAGCGCCGCCGCGTCGCCAACCGTGACCGTTTCGGGCGCCGCCAGATCGAGCGCGCGCGCCGCGTCGATGAAGATGCTGCGGGCACACAGCGCCGGATAGCCCTCCAGTGCGCCCAACGACGTGCCGATCACCGGGTGGAACGGCCCCAGGCGCAGCAGCAGCGACAGCGCCCGGTCGTCGCACGGCACGACGAGGTCGGGCTGCGAACGCGCGATGGCGCGGGAGAACGAGGTCAGCGGCGACAGCGCCGCATAGCGGTGCTTGGCTGCCAGGAAGCGGCTGCCCGCCATCACATGGCCGGGCGGAAACAGCGCCGCGACGTCGGCGCCGACGCCGGCGAAAGCGCTCGCCAGCCGCGCCGCCGACGGCCACCGCATCGTGGTCATAAGAAGTACGCGCGGACCCATGGCGCGATGCTAGCGGTCCGGTCTCAACCAATCCTGAACGAGATGCATGGCACGATGCTTGGAACGCCGTTTTCGCGCGCTGCCGGAAAGCCCCAATTTTCCGGCATCAAAGCGAAATTGTTTCAACTTGGGACACGTCCCGCTGCCACGGAAGAATGCCATGCCCAACACGGTCGAAGTCGCCATCGTCGGTGCCGGTCCCTATGGCCTGTCGCTGGCGGCGCATCTGCGCCATGCCGGCATCGCCTTCCGCATCTTCGGCAAGCCGATGGCGACCTGGCGCGGCCACATGCCCAAGGGCATGTGCCTGAAATCGGAAGGCTTTGCCTCCAACCTCTCGGCACCCGACAAGCGCTCGACGCTCGAAGCCTGGTGCAAGGCCAACGGCAGGACCTATTCGGCGCAGAAGACTCCGGTGCAGGTCGACGACTTCGTCGCTTACGCCGACTGGTTCACCCGCACCTATGTGCCGGCGCTGGAGACCCAGAACGTCATCAACATCGTGCGCACCGAAGGCGGCTATGCCCTGACGCTCGAAGACGGCAGCGTCGTCGCGGCGCGCCGCGTCGTGATGGCCGTTGGCATCACCTGGTTCAAGTCCTTGCCGAAGGAGTTGGCCAAGCTGCCGCCCGCCGCGGTGTCGCATTCCTTCGACCACAGCGACTGTAGCGCCTTCGAAGGCCGCGACGTCACCGTGCTCGGCGGCGGCGCTTCGGCGATCGACACCGCCATCGCGCTGCATGAAGCCGGCGCCCGCGTCCGCATCGTGGCGCGGCGCGCGCGAATCGATTTCCACGTCGCGCCCGACAATGAAGAGCCGTCGCTGCTCGACCAGATCAGCCGCCCCGACACTGGCATCGGGCCGGGCTGGCGCTCGCTGTTCTGCACCGCGGCGCCGCTCTTGTTCCACCGCCTGCCGCAGAAGCTGCGCCTCGACATCACGCGGCGGCACCTGGGCCCCGCGCCAGGCTGGTTCACCCGCGCCAAGGTCGAAGGCAGGCTCCCGGTGCATCTGAGCCAGCAGCTCCAGAGCGCCCATATGGTCGATGGCCGCATCGCGCTCGATGTCACCGACGGCGAAGGCCGTGCCCGCATCCTGATGACCGATCACGTCGTTGCCGCCACCGGCTACAAGCCCGATCTCGCCCGCCTGCCCTTCCTCAATGCCGGCCTGCGCGACGCCATCGACCAGGTCGAAGGCACGCCGATCCTGAAGGACAATTTCGAGTGCTCGCAGCCGGGGCTCTATTTCCTCGGCCTCGCCGCCGCCAACAGCTTCGGACCCTTGCTGCGCTTTATGTACGGCGCCGAATTCGCCGCCCCGCGCCTTGCCGCGCATCTGCACCGCCGCATCGCCGCGGCATACGGCAAGAAGGCGGCTTAGCGCTTCCGCGCGCCGGCCAGCGCCTGGGCGATGGCGGCGCGCAGCGGCACCGGCTGCAGCGCGCCGTCCAGCGGCAGCATGCGCGGCGTGCCGCGCAGCATCGTGTTCTGCACGCCTTCGGGCTTCAGAAAGCGGTCCGACAGACCCCAGGTCAGCAACGCCACCGTCGCCGGATTGTCGAGCGCGACGTCGAGAAAACGGCGGCTGATATCGGCGACGGCGCGGTCGCGCGTCGTGAAATCGACGGCGCCGCCGCTGTCGTCGACGTCGTGCTCGGTGACGAGAATTTTCAATCCCATCGCCCGCACCTCATCGAGAAACGCGGCGAGCTTTCTCTGATCGATGGCGAGACCGAAGGCGAGCAGATGTCCCTGCAGCCCCAGCGCGCCGACCGGCACGCCGCGCTTCACCAGGCCTTCGAGCAGTTTGAGCGTCGCCTTGCGCCTGGCGTCGTTATGCGGCGCGCCCGATTCGAGCGCGTAGTCGTTGTAGACCAGCAGCGCATCCGGATCGGCCTGCCGCGCCAGCACGAAGGCGCGGTCGATGTAGTCGGGGCCGAATGTCTTGAGCCACAGCGTCTCGCGCAAGCCGTCGGCGCGTCCGTCTTTCGGTTCGATGGCTTCGTTGACGACATCCCAGGAATGCATCCGGCCGCGATAATGCGCCGCCGTGCTGCGGATATAGTCGGCGAACACCGCTTCGTCCTTGGCCTCGGCGACCGCCTGGTCGAGCCAGGGTGGATTGGCGGCGAACCACACCAGCGGATGGCCGCGCACCAGAAGCCCCTGCTGCTTGCCGAACGCCAGCAAGGTGTCGGCGTCGGTGTAGTCGTAATGCCCGCGCTCCGGCTCGGTAAGAAAGCGCTTGAGCTCGTATTCCGGCACCAGCATGGCGCATTCGCGTAAGTACGCCTGGGCGAAATCGGCGGCGCGCAACTGATAGTTCGCCAGCGCCGCGCCGTAGATCAGTCCGCGCGATGCCGCCAGCCCGCGCAAGGACGCCCCACCTTCACTTTCGCTCGGGCGCAGGAATTGCGCTGTTGCCGCCGCGGTTGCCAGCGCCGCCGCGCCGCCACTCGCCAGGATCGTCCTACGGCTGAACATGCGGCGCTGCCGGGCGGCCGATCACGCTGTCGGCGATGGCGCGATACAGCCGGTCGGGCAGGAAGATCTGCAGGAACACGATGGCGGCAAGGCTGGGCCGGTAGCAGCCGGCGAGCACCGCACGCATATAATAAGACAAGGCCCGGACCGGATTGGTCATGGCGACGCCCTTGGCCACCGCCCAGCCGCGTCCGCCCAGCCACGCCTTGTGCGGGATGCGCGGCTTCACGCCGTCCAGCCACTGCGCCAGCCGCGCCCGGCTGCGCCCCGCCGACTGGCGATGAGGATTGAAGTGGTCCTTCCACACCGCGCCAGGCTCCTCCGCCATGCGGAAGGCGCAGCCTTCGAGCGCCAGGCGGATCGCAAAATCGGTGTCCTCGGCTTCGCGCAGATCGGTGTCGTAAAGCACCTTGGCGGCGAGCGCGCGCGGCACCACGGTGGTGATGGTCGGCACGAAGCCGCGGTCGCACAGCAGGTAGCTCGCCATGTCCTCGCCGGGACTAAGCGCGCGCGGCGGTTTCAGGAAGGTCCTGCCGTCACCGCGATCGACCACGACGCGGGCATAGCCGGCGGTGTTGCTCGTGCCGGACAGGAGACGGCGCATCGCCGCCAGATGATGCGGCAGGAACACGTCGTCGGAATCGAGGAAGGCGACGTACTCGCCCTGCGCCACGCCGATGCCGGCGTTGCGCGCCGCGCCGCCGCCGCCGTTCGGCTGGACGATGCAGCGGATGCGCGGATCGCCGAACGCCTCGACCACGGCTTTGGGATCGTCCTTCGAGCCGTCATCGACGACGACGATCTCGAAGTCGCGGTCGCTCTGCGCCAGCACGGAGTCCAACGCCGTGCCGAGCTCGGCGGCGCGGTTGTAGACCGGGATCACGACCGAGAAAAACGGCGTCATCGCTGCCATCCCTGCGCCCTGGCATCGCTCTCACGCGCCGAGACGCGCAACAGCGCAATGATGAGCAACAGCTGGCCCCACTGCCCGCCGGTGACGGCGACGAAGTCCGACTCCATGAAATTGTGCAGCAGGTCGAACACGAACAGCGTGAACAGCAAGGCGTTGAAATGCGCATCGCTGCGTTTGGGGCTCCAGAACTGCATGAAGGGCAGCACGATGGCCGCGATCAGGCTCAGCACCAGGCCGACGCCGCCCATCGTCACCAGCATTTCGAGATAGCCGTTATGGCCCTCGCCGATCTGCGACACCCAGCCGGGCCCGACATAGGCATAGATCGGCGAGCGTATGCCGGTATTGCCGAACGTGCCGAAGCCGGCGCCGAGCAGCGGATGGTCCTGGATGTAGTTAAGTTCGGCTTGCCAGATCGCCGAGCGGCCGGTGAAGTTCTGCGGATCCTCCAGGGTCTTCGCGATGAACTCCCATTCCACGCTGACCGCGACGCCGATCACGACGATGCCGAGCGCCACCGCAACCGCGACGATGGCGCGGTCCATCTGGTTGCGCCAGGCGATGCGATAAAGCCCGCCCGCCAGCAGCGCCACCGGCAGGAGGCCGAGCGAGGATTTGGACCGCGTCATCACCAGGAAGAACACCGAAGCGGCGCACAGCGCGATGTCGCTGCGCCGCCGCGTCTCCAGCGCGAAGAAGAAGAACATCGCCGCCGCCGTCGCCGCCACCGAGCCGGCGGCGTTCTTATGCGCATGCAGGCCGCGCCAGGCGCCGGTCAGCCCTGACTCGACGTCGTCGGCCTGGTGCACCGCCTGGTGGATGACGAGGCACGATGCGATGTCGGCGACGATCAGCGCGCCCATCACGCCACGCCACAGCACCAGCGTGCGCTCGACGCCCAGCGTGTCGACGCTCATCATCATCGAGGCGACGAAGATCGCGGCGAGCACGGCACGGCGCGCGATGACGTCGGGCTCGGCGCCCCACAAGGCCGACAACAGGCACCACACCAGCATCGCGGCGATGGCCGGCGTCACCGCCGCGAAGGCCTTGACGCCGCGCGTTCGCAGCGCGGCGTAGAGAATGAGCGCGAAGGTCCCTAGGAACGCCGCTTGGCGGATCAGGTCGCCGCCCGCGGTCACCGCGTTGCGCGCCGTGAAGTCGGCGGCGGTGCGCGCGTCGAACGGCTCCAGCCCGACCTGGATGAGAAGCAACAGGATGACGAACCCGGCCTCGGCGATGCGCGTGTCGAGGCTTGGGCGGCTGGGGATTATGCGGCTTGCAAGTCCCTCATTCGCCATGGATCACGGAATACTCATTGTATTGCCGTCCGAACAGCGCGGTGACCTTGCCGGCGGCGCGGAACAGCCGGCGCAGCGCGTCGGCCCGCCGATTCGCGTCGAAGGCGAGGATGACGAATAGGACCGGCGACAACAAGAGCGCGCCCGCGATCTTGGCCGCTTCGCGCGCGCGGGCGGCGAGGCTCGGGCCGTATTTCAGGAACACCCGCATGTCGGAATTGCCGATCGAATAGGCGCGCGCCAGCGCCCATTTCAGGCTGGTGCGCGTCGCCGGGATGAAGGTGTGCGCCACGCCTTCGTCGGACCAGGCGAAACGCGCCCCCGCCGATTTGAGGCGCATGAAGAAATCGCGGTCCTCGCCGCCGGTGAGCGCGAAGGCGGGATCGAACCAGGGCCGCGCCAGGCCTTCGAGCGCGGCGCGCGTCATCAGAAGATTGCCGGCGCCTTGCAGCATCTCGGCCGGGCCGCTGACGCCGCGAATGTCGGACATCCCGTCGAACGAGTTTGCCCACTGCTTGGGCTGGTCCTCGAAGTCGAACAGGATCGAGCCTTGCAGCACGTCGGCGCCGGTCTTGGCCTGCTGCGCCAACAATTCGCTCAGCCATTGCGGCTCGGGCCATTCGTCGTCGTCGAGCATGGCGAGGAAGTTCATCTTGGCGTCGCCCAGTGCGATCTCGACCAGCGCGTTGCGCACCTGCGCGATGCCGCGCTGCGCCACCACCATCGAACGCAGCGGCCAGCGGTAACCGCGGGCGCGGATCGCGGCGCACAGATCGGAACCCTCGTGCTTCTCGGCGTCGTTGTCGGCGACCAGCACGGTGACGGCGGCGGCGGTGTCGAGCTTGGCGAGCGCGTCGAGCAGGCGCTCCAGCCCGCGCGGCCGCCGGAATGTCGGGATGCCGACCGTTACCTCAAGCATGGGCGCGCTTCCAGCTGCGGACGCGGGCGAAGATGCCGGCGCTCATCACCACGTCGCCGGCGACGATGCCGAACAGCGAGGCGACCGGGCCGAAGGCGAACAGCAGGCTGAGCGTCGCGGCGAGCGAGACGACGGAAGACTTCATCGAAATGTTGGCCAGCGGCTGGAATTCGCCGGCGGCCTGCAGGAACACCGCTTCGGGCGTGCGCAAGGCGCGGATCGCCATGATCAGCACCCAGATCGCGACGATGATCTGCGCGGCGCCGGCGTCGTAGCCCTGTTTGAGGATCGTGCCCGGGAAGAAGACCAAGAGAGCCGCCGCGATCAGGATGGTGCCCAGCAACACTGCAACCGCCGCGGTTCGAAATTCCTTAACGACACGAAACGCCTTGGCGTGATCGCCGGCGCCGATGGCGCGCGCCATGGCGGGTCGCTCCATGTCGGGCAGCGAGCCCAGGACCAGCGAAATCGGCCGCATCAACAGGCTGCCCAGCGCCAGCAGCGCGAAGGCGCCGGGGCCGGAGAAGAAGGTGACGAAATAGGCGTGGGCGTTGACCGTCAGCTCGCTGGCGGCGACGCCGAGCAACGACCAGCGCGTCAGGCCGCGCCACACCGGAACATAGGCTGCAAGGCTTCCCGCTGCCGACGGCGCGAACTGCTTGACCAGATAGGCGCGGTCGAAGACCGCCAGGCTGCCGAGCGAAGCGATCAGCAGGATGAGCGCGGCGCTGTCCATCGACAGCCGGCCGAAGGAGTAGAGCGCACCCAGGCCCGCGATCAGCAGCGCGCCATAGGCGGCATCCGAACCGGCGGCGCGCCCCGGCGCGTCGGCCGCGTAGGCGTAGACGCGGGCAAGCCAGCGCAGGCTCATCACCGCGCCGTAGAGACCGAACAGCAAAGCCGCCGTGAGGCCAAGACCGCTCGCCAGCAGCGAACAGGCGACGACGGCGAAAGCGAACAGCGAAAGCAGCAGGTTCGCCTTCTGGAAGGTGGCAAGCTCGGCTTCGTCGACATGGCCTTTGGTGCGAATGCCGATCGTGGTCGGCGCTCCGACCAGCGCCGCGGCGGCGCTGATGCAGAACGGCACGATGGTCATGACGAAGGAGAAATATCCGAAATGCGCCGGCGACAGCATGCGGAACACCAGCACCGCGGCCAGAAAATGCGCCCCGGAGATGCAGACCGGCCCGAGCGCGGAAAGCGCATGGCGGCCGGCGACGTCGAGCAGCTTGCGCAGCGGCGCCAGGCGCGGCAGGTCGGCGGGGTTAATGGCGAGTGTCGCTCTTGGCACGGGCGGCTCCTGTTACGGGACAGAAGCTGCAAGGCGCGGGCCAAGTTCTGGCACCAAAAGCCTTATTTTACACGGTTTTCGCAGTGCCCGCCCGCCCGGCGAGGCGCGCGCCGGACACGGGCATCTCGGCGGCCCGCGCCGCCCGCTCCTGCGGCTGGACGACGCCGCCCAGCGAGCGCGACTGGGTCGCGATCAGGAACAGTGCCAGCGGATTGGTGACCGCGTAGCGCCAGAACAGCCGCTTGGGATCGCGCGCCAGGCGAAAGAGCCATTCGAGCGAGTATTTCTGCATCCATTGCGGCGCGCGCTTGTAGTCGCCGGTGACGAAATTGTAGCAGCCGCCGCAGGTCACGACCCAGCCGGCGCGCAGGCGCTGCTTGTTGCGCACCGTGAACTCGTATTCGAAGGGAACGCCCAGGCCCACGAACACGATGTCGGCGCCGGAGCGGTTGATCTCGTCGCAGAGCGCCGCTTCGTCCTCGCGCTTGAAATAGCCGTTGCGGCGGCCCGCGATCTTCAGGGTCGGATGCTGAAAGCGCAGGATTTCGGCGCAATGCGCGTTGACCTCCTCGGTGGCGCCGAGCAGGAAGATTTTGAGGCCCCAGGCCGCCGCCGCCTTGGCCGCGTCATGGATGAAATCGGTGGTGGCGCTGCGCTCCGGGATCGGGCTGCGCGTCATCAGCTTGGCGCCCATCACCACCGGCTGGCCGTCGGCGTGGATCATGTCGGCCTGCTCGAACAGGGCGTGGAATTTGGCATCCAGCGCGGCCAGCGCTATGGCGTGGCCGTTGGAGGCGAAGATCAGCTTGGGGCCCAAGCCTTCGCGGCGCGCGGCGAAGCAATCCTCGACCATGATCGCCGCCATGTGCTCGCGGCCGACGCAGGCGGTCTTGAGCCCGCCGACCAGGACTTCGCCATAAGGGTCGTTGGCCGGGCGCGGGATCGCGCGGCGCTCGACCTGGGCCGGGTTATGGGCATGAACGGCGGCCATCAGTGGGCATTCCTCTGCGTCAGCACCGCCAAGGGGGTGCGCAGCAGGATTTGCAAATCCAAGGCCAGGTTGGCGTTGCAGGCGTACCAGATGTCGAGGTCGACCCGGGCGCGCATCGCCTCCAGCGTCGGGGTTTCGCCGCGATGACCGTTAACCTGGGCCCAGCCGGTGATGCCGGGCTTTACCATCTGGCGCAGGTCGTAGTTCGCGATCAGCACCATGTAGTACTTGTCGTGAGCCTGGGCGTGCGGGCGCGGCCCGATCAGCGACATCTCTCCGGAAATCACGTTCAAGAGCTGCGGCAGCTCGTCGAGGCTGGAGCGGCGCAGCCAGCGGCCGCAGCGCGTGATGCGCGCATCGCCGCGGCAGGCCTGGACGACCTTGTCGCCGTTTTCCATCACCCGCATCGTGCGGAACTTGAAGATATTGAAGGGCTTGCCGCCCTGACCCAGGCGCGTCTGGCGAAACAGGACCGGGCCTTTGGAGTCGAGCGCGACGATGAGCGCGATGACGGCCAAGAGCGGCGCGCACAGCACCAGCATGACCAGCGCGACGCAAAGATCGAGACCGCGCTTGAGCACGGGCTGGAGCGAAACGGGACGGGCATTGGAATTGGCGGCCTCGCCGAACACCGTGTCGGGCGAGAAGCGGAAGGCGGCGGCAAGATCGTCGCTGGCGGCGTGGAAGGCATCGCGGTGCGGGCGCACGGCGATGAATTCTTCGGCGATCTTGGGCTGGAGGCTCACAGCCGTCCCTCGGGTTAGCTGCGAGGGTGGCTGCATCGCCCGGGCCAGCGCGCGAGGCGCGATCCGTCCCGCTTCGGCACGGCGGCGATGCTTAACGGGCGGTGATGGCTAAAGCGGCGGTAAGGTTTGTCCCGCCGCGAGACTCGTCAGCCGGCGAGCTGTCTCTGGAAGCGGCCGACGCGCGCATTGCCGGCGCGCAGCATCGAGATCAGCGCCGTCAAATTCGCCGGACGCTGCTCGAGGCCGTAGCGCGGCAAGAGGAACCGATTGGCCCCGGCATCGAGCGTTCCCGACAGCGTCGTGAAGGCGTGGGAATAGCCCGCATCGCGCACCGCCTGCCACGCCCAGGGCGAAATATCTCCAATATTTCCAAAGGGATAGGAGAAATAGCGGCAAGGCCCGACCTCGGCCTCGATGCGCGCTCTGGGAAGCGCTGCCTGAGCCCGCAACATGTCCGGCGTCTGATGTTCGTTGAGCGGCCAATGGCGATGCGCATGCGCTCCGATGGTCACGCCGCGGCGCGCGAGTTCGCGCACCTGGTCCCAGGTCAAAAAGCGTTCGGAGGAAAAGCGCTCCAGCAGATCGCGCAGCAGCTTGGGATCGAGCTGCGCCGTCATCGCATCCACCGCGGCCTGCGCCCTGACCATGTCGAGGGCGCGAAGCTGCCAGACCAGCGCCTCGGCGCTTTCCTCGCGCCGTTCGCCCAGAACCAGCGGCTGTAAATTCGCGATGTCGTGCCGCCCGGCCGGCGCGAAGAAGGCGAACAGGCGCGCCAGGAAGATCGGATTGCGCGCGCCGCTGTCGATGTGATGGGTGCTGACGAATAGCGACCAGGAGAGCCCGAGCTCCTCCAGCAGGTCGGCCGCAACCGTCAGCGTATTGGCATAGCCGTCGTCGGACATCAGGAACAGCGCCCGCGGATGGCGGTCCGGCGCCGCCAGCACGTCGTCGAGCGCGCCGAGCGGCAGGACGTCGAAATGTGCCTTCAAGTCCTGCACGATCTGCAGGAAATCGCCGGTCTCGTGATGGTTGTGCTGCAGCTTAGGATCGAGCGTGACGTCCTCGACGCCATGGAAGAACACCGCCGCGGGGCGTCCCAACGGGCGCACCGCGCCGGCCGGGATCATCCGGCCAAGCCCACGCGCGATCTGTCCCAAGCGGCTCATGCCCGGATCATGGCGCGCAAGCCTTACGCCGGGCTTAACGGCGGTTAACGCTCAGGCTGGCAGGCTCAGCGGGCGGGTGCGGAACAGCACGTGCCATTCGGCATTGTCGGCCATCATCACGTCCACCGCCTTCTCGATGCGGTCGGTCAGGCGGGCGAATTCGAGCGGCTCGCTCTCCATCGCGGTGTCGAGCTCCTCCAGATCGGCGGCGGTCTCGTGGCTGCGCTTGGCCACCGTCTCGAAATCGGCCTGGGAGCGGATCGCGCTCAAGGCCGCGCCGATGGCGGGGAACAGCGCGGTCAGGAACACCGTCAGCTCGCGCAGCTTTTCCGCCTCCTCGATGGCGACGAAATAGATCACGAGGAAGGTCACGCAGATCGCCAGCGTCGCCCAGAACAGGAAGGTGCCGGCGAGGTGCAACCGGTGGCCCGCTTCCTCCATCGCCTCGGCATTGTGACGGTTGTAGGCGATCTGCGATTTGAGCTCGGTGCGGCTCACCGTGTCGCGCACCGCGGCGAGGAACTCGGCATTGACTGCAAGGTCGGGGACCGGGATCTCGCGCTCCACCGCGCGGGCATACCAGCTCACCCAGCCATAGGCGCGCCCGGCCCGGTCGCTGGGGCGGTCGAGCCGCGCCGCTGCCGCGGTCGGCGCCAGCATGCGCAGGTGGCGCAGCGCCTCGGCGAGGCGGCGATATTCCAGCCAGCGCCGGTGCCATTGCCGCCGCGTCCCCAGGTTGAGCGTGATGAGGATCGAGGAGATCAGGCCGATCTCGATCATCACCATCAGCGCCTTGAAATTGAGCGCCGCGATCGGATCGGGCGAAGGATAGATCAGGCCGATCGAGGCCAGCAGCACCGCGGTGGCGCCGGCGATGTAGTTGAAGACATAGGCGCTGCGATAGATCTGGGCGTAGCGCGACGATAGCCAGTCGAGCGCCGAATAGGCGCTGTAGAGCGTGTCGGTGTCGATCGGCCTGAGCGACTCGTCGTTCAGGTGACCTTGGAGATAGTGGCGCCAGCGCACCGCGCTGTCCTCGCTCTGCACCGGCGTCTCGATGTCGCTCCAGCGCAGGGTGCGCACGCCGAGCAGGAACAGCATCAGGGGATAGGAGATGGCGATGTTCCAGCGCCGCTCCTTCTCCGCCAGCAGCGCCTGGAGCGGCGCGCGCTCGCGCGGGTCCTTGGGCGGCGCCACGATGATGTCGATCACTTGCGCCAGCGTATCGCCGAGCGGGCGGCGCCGGACCGCCTCGATGCCTTCACGCGCCGTCGGCAGCGCCGAATCGGCGCGCCACAAGATTTGGGGAGCGTCCGGCTCGCGCGGATCGATCAGGATCACCGGCACGTCGTCGGCCACGGCGCGCTCGACGATCACCGCGGTGCCGCCGATGCCTTCCGCCGGCATCTGGTCCCAGATCGCGATGACGATGTCGGCATTGGCGAGCATCAAGAGGCCCGCCGCCTCATAGGCGCGCGCCGAGGCCTCGCGCTTGCCGTCGAGCTCGAACACCGCGCCGTTGCGCGCCAGCAGCGCGTCGAACTCGGCGCGCGACGCGTCGCCGGCGAAGTCCTCGCGATAGATGCCGCGGACGAAGGGCAGCACGACGCCGAGGCCGTATTCGGCGGCCAGCCCCGCCTCGGCGACGATGCGGTCGGCGCCCTCGGCCAGCGCCGAGATCACCGACAATTCGGGCCGCCGGCTGGCGAACGCCCAAGCCTCGCGCTCCACCACGTCGCGGGTCAGCTGCGCGATCTCGCCCAGGATCCTGTCGACCGTCCGGCGCACCGCTGCGGCCTGCACCGGCGACAGCTTGGGCCCGGGCCGGTGTCCGGTGACGCCGACGCGCAGGAACGCCTTGGGGCGCGGGACATGGGACTCGTCGGTGGATTCGTCGGTGCCGGCCATGAGAATCGCATGTTAGGTTGGCGCAGCCATGATGCGAAAGGGGCCTTGGGTGAGCGATTTGGACGTCCTGAAGGCGTATACGCGCTTCGATTTCGACGACGGCCGCTGGACCCGCCCGGTCTGGCGCCGCGGCAGCGGCCCCGGCGTCATCGTCATCCATGAGATGCCCAACATGCACCCTTTGGTGGTGCGCTTCGCGGACCATGTCGCCGAGGCCGGCATGACCGCCTATCTGCCCAGCCTGTTCGGCCATCCCGGACGCAATCCGACGCCGCTCTACGGCCTGGGCCAGATGTTCCAGGGCATCTGCATCCGCCGCGAGTTCAACGTCTGGGCGACCGACCGATCGAGCCCGATCGTCGATTGGCTTCGGGCCCTGGCGCGCAAGGTCCATGGCGA
>CAYXMO010000014.1:0-26113 GCA_964465935.1 uncultured Rhizobium sp. | reverse complement strand
GCGGCGAAGGCGAGGTGATGGTGGAGATGAACACCACGCCGCTGATCGACGTGATGCTCGTGCTGCTCACCCTTCTCATCATCACCCTTCCGATCCAGACGCATGCCGTGAAGCTCGACATGCCCAAGCCGAACCAGAAGCCGCCGGATCATCCGCCGGTGGTGGTGACGCTGGTGGTCGACTTCGACGGCACGATTTTGTGGAACCAGACGCCGGTCGACCGTGCGACGCTGGACCAATATCTGGAGTCGGCCTACAGCGACGATCCGCAGCCGGAAATCCATCTGCAGCCCAACCGCCTGGCGAAATACGACACCGTCGCCATGGTTTTGGCCGATGCGCAGCGTATTGGGGTGACCCATATCGGATTTACCGGCATCGAAACCATGCAGTGAAGTGAGGGGCGTCGGCGGATGTGACACGTGCAGCGCATGTGTCCGCAGCCGCGCTTTCAGGTAGAGGTCTTCCAAGTATGTTGTCAAAATCGTTGCGTGCCGCCGCTGCGGCATTCGTCCTGGGCACCGCCACAGTCGCGGTAGGGACCATCGCTCTTACCGTCCAGGCCGAAGCCGGTGCGCGCCCGGCCGTCGCGAAATTCCTGCAAGAGGCAATTCGCCAGGCCGGCTCCGGCAACACCGCGGGCGCCCGCGCCAGCGTCGCCGCGGCCGAAGGCGTCGGCGGATTGACCGCTGGCGATCACGCCGCGATCGAACAGGTCCGCCAATACATCAATGCCAAGTCCAATGCCGGCGGCGGCCTCGCGGGCGACTACCGCGCCGGTCACTACAGTTCGGTGATCGCGGCCGGCGAACGGGGCGGGTTGGGCGCCGATGACATGGTCCTGGTGGCGCAGGCTTACTATCTGACGCACGATTACGGCGGCTGCACGCGCTACATCCGCGGCCATTTCGGCGGCGGCGCCGGCGAACAGCTGCTGATGCTCCAGATGCGCTGCGCCTACGAGTCCCAGGACAATGAAGGCATGCGCACGGCGCTCGAGCAGCTCGTGCAGCGCACCAACAAGCCGGAATATTGGAGCCAGCTGCTCGACACCGCCGCCGGCACCAAGGGTCTTTCCGATCACGGCACGCTCGACGTCTATCGTCTCAAGCTGCTCACCGGCACGCTGACCAAGGCCGACGACTACACCTTGCTGGCGCAGCTCGCGTTGCAGCTCGGCTTCGCCGCCGAATCCCAGACCATCATCCAGAAGGGTCTGGACGGTAAGATCATCCCGGCGGGCGACCGCATGAACCGGCTGATGAACATGGCCAAGGGCCAGGCCGCGGCCAACGCCGCCAATCTCGGCAAGCTGATGGCGAGCGGCAATGGCGATGCGCTGGTCAAGCTCGGCGAGGACGCCTGGGGCCAGGGCAAGTTCGCCGACGCCGTCAAGCTGGTGCAGATGGGCATCAAGAAGGGCGTCTCGGACAAGTCCAATGCCCAGATCCGCCTCGGCATGGCGCTGCTCGGCGCCGGCCAGAAGGCCGACGCCATCCGGGCCTTCACCTCGGTCGACGATCCCAAGCAGAAGGTCATCGCCCATGTCTGGGAAATCTACGCCCGCACCCACTGAGCGGCGCGCTACGAACGCGAAAGGCCGGGCGAAAGCCCGGCCTTTTTCATTTCCCGCCCACCGCGTTGCGCGTTCGGCGGTTCACCGCGTCCGCGGCGGCTGCGACCCGCGCTGTGCGTTGCGCATCAGCCATAGATAGGTCCGCACATCGGTATCGGGCGGCTTGGCCACGCCCGAGCCGGCGACATGGGCGTTCAATTCCGCCAGCGAGAAACCCATCTGCACGTCATAGGTGCGTTCGATCTGGTTGCGCAAGAATTGCTCGGCGCCATACCAGGCGCGCTTGGTCTGCCCGTCGCCGCAGCTGTCGAGCTCGCGCGCGTCGTTCGCGCCCCAGCGCCGCTCGACGCAGTGATAGGGATCGAACGACATCGCGAACAGCCTTAAGCGCGCCTGCTCGTAGCCGAACGCGATCACCGTGCCGTCGGTCCGTGTGTAGCCGATCCGGCACTGCGCCGCCTGGCGGTCATAGGCCGTCAGCATGTCGACCGCGAGCCGCTGCCCGGCATATTTCAGCTTGCGGTCGCCCGTCTGGTACAGGGCCATGAACCGCGCCACCGCGTCGCGCAGTTCCTTGAACGCCGTCTTAAGGCGCGCATCGCGCGACGGCGTCGAATAGGTCTCCCAGTCGCCTTCGGTGCCGTAGATGTTGGAGGGCAGCGCGCCGGGCTGCGGCCGGTTCTGGATGCCGGCGGCGATCGCCACCTTCACCGCGTCGGCGCGGTATTGCAGGTCGGCGCAGTTGGATTCCACCATGTCGTGGACTTCCTTGAGCGGATCGAACTCCAGCGTGCCGCCCGCCAGCCGCGCCCGCACATAGTCGTAATAGTCGAGCTGTTCCTTGTTCAGGGTGAAAGTACCCGACTGCCAGGCGCTGTCGTCGGCGGGGCGCTTGCCGTTGCCGAAGAACTGCTCGACCGAATAGTCCGCTATCGCCTTGTTGCCCGGCACTTCGACATGGCCGCCCATCAACACGCCGTCGCTGCGCCGCGTCGCGCCGACCAGCGTCGCCGGGCGCCAGTTCTTGAACCCCGCGCCCATGCTCGGCCGGGCGCGCACGAAGCGCAGGTCGTAGACGCCGCGGGTCAGCGAGTTGTCGGGATGGGCGTCTATATAGTGGATGCGCCCGTCGGGATCGACGCGATAGACCGTCGCCAGATGGCCGTTGGGATCGTAGATCACGGTACCCGGCCGGATCGATTTGGGCGTGATCGCCGGCGAGTACAGGTCTTGCGGCAGAGGGTCTTCGAGCTCGGGATGCATGCGATAGGTCGCCGACGAGATGTTCTCGCGCAGCGCATTGATCATCGCATAGCCGGTGGTGTCGCCGCTCTGCACCGTCAGGCGGCTGGTGACGGCGTTGCCCTTGGCGGTGTAGCGCATGTCGCGGGTATAGCCGCGAGGCTCGACCTCATTGGCATAGGCGAAGGGCAGGCCGCGCTTCCAGGCGTAGTAGAAGCGCAGCACATAAGGCAGATCGGCGCAGTCGGAGCGGAAATAGACGTCTTGCGGATCGGTGGCGCGGAACGGATTGCCCGGCCCATGCAGGCAGCGGTCGATCGTGTGGCAGTTGGAATCGCCGATCGAGGTCAGGAACTCGCCGAAGCCGCGCTCATCGGCCGGGCTCCAGTGATCGTAGCGGACATAGTAAACGGCGGAGGTCGGAATCGCGGCCGCCGGCGCCGGAGCGCTGTCGCCCCCCGCGCCACCGCACAAGAGCAGCGCCGACAGCGCCACTGCCCATCGCCTTGCCATCGAGCCCCCCATGACCGGCGGAACGGTAGAGGACCCGGGGGCCTCGTCAAGCGTGGCCTCGTTGCATCGCGCGCGATATAACCCGAGGGTCCGATATGGTTACCGCCGCATGCTCTTGACTCCGGCCGAAAGCGAGGCGCTGCTCCTCTCGCTGCGCATCTCCTTTGTGGCGGTGTTCGGCGCGCTGCCCTTCGCTTTCGCCGCGGCGCTGCTGCTGGCGCGCACCCGGTTCCCCGGCAAAACGCTGGTCGACGGCCTGATCCACGTTCCCCTGGTGCTGCCGCCGGTGGCGATCGGCTTTCTGCTGCTGATGGCGCTGGGCACGCGCGGGGCGTTTGGCGGCTTCCTGCTGCATACCTTCGGCATCCGCTTCGTTTTCAGCTGGACCGGTGCCGCGCTCGCTTCCGCCATCATCACCTTTCCCTTCCAGGTGCGCGCCATCCGCCTGTCGCTGGAGGCGATCGACCACGGCCTGTCGCAAGCGGCGCAGACGCTTGGCGCCGGCTGGTGGGACCGCCACGTCAATATCACACTGCCATTGGCGCTCCCCGGCATCGTCGCCGGCGTCATCACCGCCTTCGCCGCCAGCCTGGGCGAGTTCGGCGCCATCATCACCTTCGTCTCCAACATCCCGGGCGAGACCCGCACCTTGCCGCTGGCGATCTACACCGCGCTGCAGGCACCCGGCGGCGAAGACCAGGCGATGCGGCTGTCGCTGATCTCCATCGCCCTGGCGCTGGTCTTCATGACCTTGGCCGAGATCGCGCAGCGCCGGGCGCGGGCATGAGCGTCGAGATCGCGCTCAAGCACGACTTCCCCGGCTTCGCGCTCGACCTCGCTTTCGCGCTGCCGCGGCCCGGCGTCACCGCGCTGTTCGGCGTCTCGGGCGCCGGCAAGACGACGGTGGTCAACGCCATCGCCGGGACCTTCCGCCCGCACCAGGGCCGCATCGTCATCAACAGCCACGTCGTGCTCGACACCGATGCCGGCATCTTCGTGCCGCCCGCCGCGCGCCGCGCCGGCTATGTCTTCCAGGACGCCCGCCTGTTCCCGCATATGAGCGTCGAAAACAACCTGCTGTTCGGCTGGCGCCGTGCGCCGGTGAAAGCGAGCACCGCCGACATCGAGCATGTCATCGCGCTGCTTGGTCTTCGGCATCTCCTGCATCGTCACCCGCGCGCGCTCTCCGGCGGTGAAAAAGGACGTGTCGCGCTGGGCCGCGCTTTGCTGTCGTCGCCGGACATCCTGCTGCTCGACGAGCCGCTCGCCTCGCTCGACGCCCAGCGCCGCGGCGAAATCCTGCCCTATCTCGAACGCCTGCGCGACGATGCCAAGCTGCCGATGCTTCTGGTCAGCCATGCGCTCGACGAAGTCGCACGCCTGGCCGACGACATCGTCGTGCTCAAGGCCGGGCGCAAGGCCGCCGAAGGCAGCGTGTTCGACGTCCTGACCGGGCTCGAACTGCCCGCGCTCGCCGGCGCGCCGCCGGCCGGCGCCGTCGTCGCCGCGACGGTGACGGCGCAGCGCGACGACGGCCTCACGGTGCTGAGCTTCGACGGCGGCACCCTCGCCGTCACGCGCCTGGACCGTCCGGCCGGCACGCGCACCCGCCTGCGCGTCCGCGCCGAGGAGATCATGCTGGCGCTGGAGGAGCCGCGCGGCATCAGCGCCAACAACATCCTGTCCGCGCGCGTGATTGCGCTGGCCGCTCTTGGCACTCAAACCGATGTCCAGCTCGCCTGCGGCGCGACGCGGCTGGTGGCCCGCATCACCAATGCCTCCGCGGCGCGCCTCGGCCTGGCTCCCGGCAAGCCGGTCTACGCCATCGTCAAATCGGTGACGGTCGATGCGATGGCCGGAAACATTTCGTAATCGCGCTTGAGCTCACCCAGCGTCCGATGGGCATTCTGCGCAGGCATTTGTCTGGCGCATGGCCCCCTCCCATCCTTGTGATGTGCAAAGCATGGCGGCGGATGTATGAGAGGCGCGCTTTGGAGGCTTTCGTCATGAATCGGGTTCTGGCTGCGTTGTTGGGCTTTGCGGTGGCGGCCGCGATCTGCGCCGGCGCCTATGCCGCCGATGCGCCGTTCGGCGCCTGGGGCTACGACCTCGCGGCCCGCGACACCTCCGTCAAGCCGGGCGACGACTTCTTCGCCTATGCCAACGGCACCTGGCTCCAGCGCACGCAGATTCCGGCGGATCGCTCGAACTACGGCATGCACGCCGCGCTCGCCGAGCGCGTGCTGTTGCAGCTGCGCACGATCATGGAAGATGCCGGCAAGGCCGATCCAACCACCATCGAAGGCAAGGTCGGCGCCTATTACGCCGCCTTCATGGACGAGGCGCATATCGAAGCGCTGGGCGCCACGCCGCTCAAGCCCAGCCTGGATGCGGTGCGTGCCGCCGGCACGCGCGAAGCGCTCACCGCGCTGATGGGTCTCGCCAACAAGGATTTCGAAGGCTCGCTGTTCTCGGCCTTCGTCCAGCCCGACAACAAGGATCCGACGCATTACGTCGTTTATCTCAGCCAGTCCGGCCTGGGCCTGCCCGACCGCGACTACTACCTGCAGCCCGGCTTCGCCGCCAAGAAGGCGGCCTATCAGGCCTATGTCGCCAAGCTGCTCGCTCTCGAAGGCTGGCCGGAC
Organism: uncultured Rhizobium sp.; assembly: GCA_964465935.1. Taxonomy (GTDB): domain Bacteria; phylum Pseudomonadota; class Alphaproteobacteria; order Micropepsales; family Micropepsaceae; genus Rhizomicrobium. The sequence goes on along the minus strand of CAYXMO010000014.1, from coordinate 20,137 downwards.
GCCGACAAGAACGCCGCCGCCATCGTCGCGTTCGAGACCAGGATCGCCGAAGCGAGCTGGAGCCGGGTCGAGGAACGCGACGTCGTCAAGACCTACAATCCGATGAGCTTCGCCGAGCTGGAAGCCTTGGCGCCGGGCTTCGACTGGCGCGGCTTCTTCAAAGCCAACGATTTGGGCATGCCCGAGCGCGTCGTCGTCGTCGAGAAGACCGCGATCCCCAAGCTCGCCGCGATCTTCGCTGCCACCGACATCGCGACGCTGCAGGCCTGGCAGGCCTTCGCCATCGCCGACAACGCTTCGGTCTATCTCTCCAAGCCGTTTACCGACGCCGCCTTCGAGTTCCGGGGCAAGGCGCTCTCCGGCCAGGCGGAGCAGAAACCGCGCTGGAAACGCGGCGTTCACACCGTCGCCGGCGGCGACATCCTGTTCGGCCAGCGCAGCGAGATCTACGGCGCGCTGCTGTGGGCGGTCGGCGACCTCTACGTCGCCAAGCACTTCCCGCCGTCGGTCAAGGTGAAGGCCGAGGCGCAGATGGCAAATCTGAAGAACGCCTTGCGTGCCCGTATCGCGCGCCTGACCTGGATGAGCCCCAAAACCAAGGCCAAGGCGCTGGAAAAGGTCAAGACGCTCACCATCAAGATCGGCTCGGGCGTCGACAAGCGCGATTATTCCTCGCTGACCGTGACGCGCGACGATCTTTTCGGCGATGCGCGCCGCATCGGCGCCTTCGAATGGGCGCTGCAGGCCGTGCGCCCCGGCAAGACGGTCGACCGCGACGAATGGGCCGAGACGCCGCAAGTCGTCAACGATTACGAGAACCCGGTGCTCAACGAAGTCGCCTTCCCCGCCGCCTATCTCCAGGCGCCGTTCTTCGACGCGAATGCCGATCCGGCGGTGAACTACGGCGCCGCCGGCTTGATGGCGCATGAACTCACCCACGGTTTCGACGACCAGGGCCGGCTGTTCGACGCGCAAGGCCGCATCGCCGACTGGTGGACGCCGAACGATGCCAAGACCTTCGAGGGCCGCATCAAGGCGCTGGGGGCGCAATACAACGCCTACGAAGTGCTCCCCGGCTTGCACGTCAACGGCGATCTCACCATGGGTGAAAACATCGCCGATCTCGGCGGCCTCTTGATCGCCTATGACGCCTATCACAAATCGCTGGGCGGCAAGCCGGCGCCGGTGCTCGACGGCCTCAGCGGCGACCAGCGCTTCTTCCTCGGCTGGGCCCAGGTCTGGCGCCTCAAAGTGCGCGACGACAACGCCCGCCAACGCATCGTCTCCGACCCGCACTCGCCGCCCGGCGCCCGCACCATGATCCCGCTTCAGAACATCGACGCGTGGTACAAGGCGTTCGGCGTCAAGCCCGGCGACAAGCTCTACCGCGCGCCGAAAGACCGGGTGAAAATCTGGTGAGGCTTAGGCGCGGAACACGAACCGTTTCGACAGCGTGAAGTTGAACACCAGCCCGACGCCCACGCCGATTGCGGTCGCGAGGATAGGGTGCCCGAGCGGGTGCGGCACGAAGCTCACCAGCAGCGTGTAGGTCGCGTAATTCGCCAGCGCCCCCGCCGCGTTGGCCAGCACGAACTTGCCCCACTCCTGCGCCAGCGCCGCCGCACCGCCGCTCGCCGCATGCTCGGCGAAGGTCAGCGTCCGGTTGCCCCACCAGGTAAAGGTCATGGCGCAGAAGATGGATAGGGCGCGCGCCAGATAAGGGTCGAGGCCGAACACGTAGTGCCCGGCCGTCAGCACCGCCTCATCGACCACGAACCCCGCCGCGCCGACCGCGGCAAAGCGCGCGAAGCGTGAGCGCAGCAGGGCGCGGAGGCGCTGCTCGAGGTTCACGAGTTGCGCCGGTCCTGGGGTCCGCGCAGCGCCAGATACGCCATGCGCTTGGCTTCCCAGCGGCCGCGCGTCACGGTGTCGAGGATGAGCCCGCTCATCAGCGACAGGAACGCGATGATGACAAGGCCGGTCGCCAGCAGCGCGGTCGGCAGGCGCGGCACGGTGCCGTGCGCGATGAAATATTCCAGCAGCTGCCAGGCGAGCGCCAAGGCGACCGTCGTCAGCACCGCCGCGATGGTGCTGAAGAAAAACAGCGGCCGTTCCTCACGGATCAGCTTGGCGATGGCGAACAGGATGCGAAACCCGTCGCGATAGGTGTTCAGCTTGCTGGCGGAGCCGGCAGGCCTCTCTTTGTAGGCGGTATCGACCTCCGCCATCGGCATCAGCAGGCGGACGGCGTGGACCGTCAGCTCGGTTTCGATGGCGAAACCCGTCGCCGTGAACGGAAACGACTTCACGAAGCGGCGCGACATGATGCGGTAGCCGCTCAGCATGTCCTTCAGCTTGACGTTGAACATCATTGCGGTCAGGCCGGTGAGCATCCGGTTGCCCAGAACGTGCCCGGCGCGATACGCCGCCGCCTCGGTATGGACGCGGCGGCCGGTGACGAGGTCGAGCTCGTCGTTGCCGAGCTTGGCGATAAGCGCCGGCGCCTGCGATGCGTCATAGGTGTCGTCGCCGTCGGCCAGGACGTAGATGTCGGCCTCGACGTCGGCGAACATGCGCCGCATGACGTTGCCCTTGCCTTGCCGCATCTCGGTGCGCACGACCGCGCCGGCGTCCCGCGCGACCTCGGCGGTGCGGTCCTTCGAGTTGTTGTCGTAGACATAGACCGTGGCGGCGGGCAGCGCCGCCTTGAAGTCGCGCACGGTTTTCCCGATCGCGGCTTCCTCGTTATAGCAGGGCAGTAGGACGGCTATCCGGGGGTCGGTCATTTTTCACGCGGCCATTTGAACAGCGGGCAGAACTCATAGTCGCCGATGATGTTGGTGTCGAACACGGTGCATTTCAGCCAGTCGATGCGCAAGTGATACTCCGCCAGCGCGTCGCGCGCCCGGCCCATGTCATACGCGTCGGCGAGGACATAGAGGTCTTTCTTCTTGTTAATGTGCTCGAAAACCCGGCCTTTCATCATCTTGGTGATCTTGGTGCCGTCCTGGGGCTGCACCATCCAACCGTCGATCCGCAGCAAGGGGATGTCGGGCGGGAAGGAGGGCGCGATGAAGCCCAGCGGCCCGATCCCGGTCAGCAGCACCATCGCCCGCTCCGGATGCTCGATCTTGGGGATATCGGCCTGGACGAAGGGATCGCTGATCGGCGCGCGCTCGATATATTCGACATGGGTGAAGGCGGCCGTGGCGAGGAACAGCGCCGCCAGGCTGACCAGCTGAACCCGGCGCGGAATCGGCAGCAGGCCTATTGCGATGGCGACGATCAGGGGGCCGAGCATCTCCAGGCCGACGATATAGCGGTAGATCGCGAACAGCTTCAGCCAGACGAAATACGATACCGCCGCGAAGGCCAGGATCGGCCGCGCCGCCTCCGGGATCACCAGCGGATCCTTCGAGCGCCGCCCGATGGCCCACACCACGATCGCCACGATGCCGGTGACATAGGCGAGCATGACGCGCATGTCGCGCAGCGGGATGTCGTCGGCGACGTGCCAATCGATCGTGAACAGGATCGGAAACAGCGCCGCTTTCCAGAAGCTGGTCGGCAGGAAGCGCATGTCGCGATAGGGCGCGGGCAGGGCGAGCGGCGATTTGAAGACGTCGTTGAAATAGGGAAACAGCGGATTGCCGGTGGTGTGCTCCAGGTACAGCGTCCAATAGCCCATGAACAGCGCGACGCCGGCCGCACCGGCGATGCCGCCGGCGATCAGGCGCACGCCCTGGTGCTTCCAACTGCCGCCGAGCGCCACCAGCGTGGCGGCGAAACCCAGGGCGAACGGCGCCTCGGGCAGCTTCAGCCCCACCGTGCTACCGACCAGGAGCCCGGTGCCCGCGGCGATGGCGGCGGCCTGCCACAGCGGCCCCTCGGCCATCCGCTTGCGGTTCACCACCAGGATCGCGATGGCCGACAGGATCACGATGCTCATCGTGTTGTCGTGATAGGTGGTGCCGAACATGTTGAGGCCCAGCCCGCCGGTCTGGCCCAGCAGCGCCAGCGCCGCGGCGCCGAGCTTGTACTCCTCGATGGCCAGCGTCTGGCGCCCCAGGATGTAAAGCGGGATGACGTTGCAGCCCTGCACCGCGCCCAGCACGAACAGCGCGAACCAAGCCGGGGTATGGGTCGCCAGCAGGTAGAAGGGGATGTCCTGGAACGGGTTGTAGTAGCTCGCCTGGTGCGCCACGAGCATGTCGAAGCTCTCGCGCCCGTTCAGGAAGGCGTAAGGGATGTACCAGTGATAGTTGCGGAAATCCCAGGACGTGTCCTTGCCCAGCCACAGGACGTAGCAGCCCCAGAACGCGGCGGTGAGGCCGAGAAACAGCCATTCCTGGACGCTGAGCTTGAGCGCACGCGGTTCGCTACGGCTGGACATGAACAGGGGGTTGGGCGCTCGAGAAATCGCCCCTGTTCTAGCCCAGCTTGGCGCGACGATAAATCAGCCCTCGTGCGGCTGTTCGACCTGCAGATTGGCCAGGAATTGCTGGGTGGAGGCACGGATCGAGTGCCCCAATGCAAAGGCCCGGGCCTCGCCACGCGACAGGGTCAAGGCTTTGCGGCAGGCGGCCCCCAGATCGGCGTCCAGCGCGGCCGCCGGGCAGGTCCCCACCACTTCCTGGGGGACGATATGCGGGAATGCCGCCACCGGCGTGCCGCACGCCAGGGCCTCCAGCATCACCAGGCCGAAGGTCTCGGTTAGGCTCGGAAAGACGTTGACGTCGGCCCCGGCGTAGAATCGCACCAGTTCTTCCCCCGATTTGGGACCGACGAATTTCGCATCCGGATATTTGGCCGTCAGGGCCTCGCGCGCCGGCCCCGGTCCGACCACCACCTTGGTCCCCGGCAGGTCGAGCTTGAGGAAGGCCTCGATGTTCTTCTCGATCGCGATGCGCCCGACATACAGGAAGATCGGTTTGGGGAAGGGCAGGGTCACGTCGGCGACCGGCCGGAACATATCGATGTCGACGCCGCCCTCCCACAGCCGCACATTGCGCAGACCATGGGCTTCCAATTCGCGCTTCATCGACATGGTGCGCGCCATGGTCGCGACGCCGCCGCGGTGGAACCAGCGCTCGAACCGCCACACCAGGCTCTCCGGCACGAAGGGAAAGCGGACATGGACGTATTCGGGAAAGCGGGTGTGGTAGGCGGTGGTGAACTCGATGCCGTGTTCGAGGCAGATGGCGCGCGCCGACAGGCCCATCGTGCCTTCGGTCGCGATATGCACGGCGTCGGGCGCGAATTCGCGGATCAGCTTCTCGAGGCCCTCGCGCGGAAAGAAGGCAAGGCGGATGTCGGGATAGGTCGGCAGCGGCAGGGTGAAGCGCCCCTCCGGCGTCGCATAGCGCACCTCGTGGCCTAAGGCGCGTAATTCGCGGCCCAGCAGCTCCAGCGTCGTGACCACGCCGTTGACCTGCGGCCGCCACGCGTCGGTGACGATCAGGACCTTCAAATGCTCTTGTCCGGGCGCCGGAAAACGGCCGGTCGGCATCGTGCCGCCGGCCGTCATGCGCCTAATCCTACGCGGGTACAGGCGCGGCTTGGCGGATGTCGCAGGCAGGCGTTGAAACAGGCGCGGCCCAGTGGACGATCTCCAGAGTCCCCCGAGCATCTTCGACAAGGGCGGTGCAGCTTTCAACCCAGTCTCCGTCGTTGAGATAGAGCACATTGCCGATGGTGCGGATTTTGGCCTGGTGGATGTGGCCGCAGACGACGCCGTCGACGCCGCGCGATTCGGCGGCATGAGCCACCACCTCCTCGAAGCGGCAGACATACTCGCAGGCGTCCTTGACCGCGTGCTTCAGCCAGTTGGACAGCGACCAGTAGGGCAAGCCGAGCGCGCGGCGCGCCGCGTGCAGCACTTCGTTGGCGGCGAGCGCCTTGTCGTAAGCCCAGGACCCCAGATGGGCGAGCCATTTGGCGAAGGAAATGACGCCATCGAACTGGTCGCCGTGGAGGACCAGCAGGCGCTTGCCGTCGGCGGTCTCGTGGATCGCCTCGCGCCGCACCTCGATCCCGGCATAGTCGCGGCCGCAGAACGGGCGCAGGAATTCGTCGTGATTGCCCGGCACGAAGATGACGCGGGTGCCCTCGTCGACCTTGCGCAGGATCTCGTGGACGACACGGGTATGGCCTTCCGGCCAGAACCAGCGCCGTTTGAGCTGCCAGCCGTCGACGATGTCGCCGACCAGGAACAGCGTCTGGCAGGCATTGCGGGCGAGGAAATCGGCCAGGAAATCGGCCTTGCAGCCCCGCGTGCCCAGATGGATGTCGGAGATGAAGATGGTGCGGTGCTGGCGCTGTGGGCGGCCCTGAGGCGCTGTGGCGGGCGGATGCGCCGGCTTGAACGACACAGGCGGCGGTGGAACCAGCCAGGCGATACGGGCCATGTGTCGCGCTCCAGAACCGAGGGCGCGAATCGGCGCCCGCTTTCTGGCTGCTGACCTATCGCTAGGACACAAATCTTTTATTGCGTCGCAGCGACAGGAATGTGACTCGTTAGGAATCTGTTAACGAATTCAACGCGCCTGTCTGGAATATTTTGCATTGCACCAATTTCAAGCCGAGAATTGCGCTGCCGATAAAACAGGCTGAATGCCGCTGAAATGCTGGATTTTTTGGGTGAAATGCCGAAATTTTGGACTTGCGCGCTTAGAGGCTCAGGTCCATATTGTTGCAGCGCGGCATGACTGACCTCCCGTTTGTTATGCCGCCTGCCCTTCCTGGGCGTTTCCTCCCTGAACTTGGCCGCTCCTTCGGGAGCGGCCTTTTTTCTGGCTATTCGGCAGCCAAGTTCGTCGGGCGCCGTAGCAGCAGCGCCGGGTCGATCGCGACCAGCCGGGTCAGGGCCTCGGTCAGCCGGGCATGGACCTGTTCGAAACGCGGTCCTTTGGCGATGCGCTCCTCGTCCAGATAAAGGGCGCGGTTGATCTCGACCTGCAGCGCATGCACGTCGCGCTCGCGGCGGCCATGCAGCTGGGTGGTGTAGCCGCCGGCATAGGGGGCGTTGCGCGCGTGACTGAAGCCGAGCGCTTCGAAGGCAAGCTCCGCGGCGCGCGTTACCGCCGGCGCCGCCGCCATGCCGTAGCGGTCGCCCAGCACGATGTCGGGAATCGCCGCCGCCGACGGCATCGAATGACAATCGATCACCACGGCGAAGCCGAACTGCGCCCGCGTCTCGTCGATCAATTGCGCCAGCGCCGTGTGATAAGGGCGATAAAGCTTGTTCAGCCGCTCCTCGGCTTCGCGCGGTTTCAGCTTGCCGCGATAGATTTCAGCCCCGTCTCGCACGATCCGCGGAATGACGCCGAGGCCGGCATTCACCCGCGGGCTGGGCGCGTCGACCGCGACGGGAAGGGCGCCTTCGAACATCGCACTGTCGATCTCGGAGGGTGCCCGGTTGGCATCCAGGAAGGCGCGCGGGAAGCGGGCGGCGATCATCGGCGCGCCCAGCGCCACCGCGCCGCAGAACAGCTCGTCGACGAAGGCGTCCTCCGAACGGCGCAGGGCGGTCGCGCCCAGGCGGCTTTGGGTCACGAAGCTGGCGGGATAGGCACGCCCTGAGTGCGGCGAGGCGAAGACGAAAGGCACGGTCTGGCGGAACGGGCTGAGGATGCGGAACGGCTCGGCGAACAGCGCCGCCTGGTCCCCCGCCTCTTCCGCGCCCGATTGTCCGTCCATGCCCGCCATGATCGCCCGATTCGTCCCCGGTCCGGCCCAGTGGACCACCAAGCCGCCGCTTCGATCAAGCACCGCCGGGCCGTTGCGGGCGCCGTCCGGCCCGCCCCGCCGTTAACCGCGGTTTACGGTTTGCCGAATATACGGTTTATTGGCGGCGCGAGAGCGGGTCGATGGCGCATATCCTTTTGGCGGAAGACGATGAGAGCCTGCGCAAGTTCCTGGCGCAGGCGCTGGTCAAGGCGGGGCACGAAGTCACCGACTTCGGCGACGGCGGCGACGCGTTCGAGTGCCTCAAAGGGTTTCGTTTCGACCTTCTGGTGACCGACATCGTGATGCCCGGCATGGACGGCATCGAGTTGGCCAAGCGCGCCGCCGAACTCAATGCCGCGCTCAAGATCATGTTCATCACCGGCTTCGCCGCCGTGGCGCTGCATTCCTCGTCGAACGCGCCCAAGCAGGCCAAGGTCCTGTCGAAGCCGTTCCATCTGCGCGAGATCGTCGCCGAAGTCGATCGCATGATCGCGGCGTGACAGGCCGCCGTAACGATTTGCCCATCGCGCATTTCGTTCCCTGAAACCCAACCATATTTACATGGTCAATGCGGCGGCATCGCCACATTGAGGCCCGCGAGCCGCCGGAATTGCGCGTTATCCCTAGATGGTCCGGCGAAGTCCGAGACGACTCCTGCCGGGGCCGCCGCGCACTCAAGCGCCGGCGAAAATTGGGGAGAGTTCTATGGAAGCGGTTCAACACAACATTCTGCGCTCGCAGCCTTCGGGCATGACGCCGCGCCGCGCGCTCATCATCGGCGGCGTCGGCCTGCTGCATGTCGCGGCGATCTGGGGCTTGATGAACGGGATGGTGGCGAAGGCCATCCAGGTGATCGAGAAACCGATCGTCGTCACGGTCGATACCAAGCAACCGCCGGTCAAGCCGGCCGTGCTGCCGCCGACTCCGCCGATGCAGCAGCCGCCGCTGATCACCCAGACCACGGTGCCGCCGCCCGACATCGTCGTCGACAACAACGAACCGTCGACGCCGATCTATGCGACGCCGACGCTGACCAATCCGCCGACGCCGGTGCCCGACACCAGCGCTGCCGGCCTCAGCAACACCCACACTGTGCCGCCCTATCCGGTCTCGGCCCGTGCGCTTTCGCACCAGGGCACGGTGACGTTGCAGATGGTGGTTACGGCGCAAGGCGACGTCGCCAACGCCAGTGTGATCACGTCGAGCGGCTTCGCCGAGCTCGACCAGGCTGCGATCGACTGGGTGGTTTCGCATTGGAAATACCGCCCCGCGATCCAGAACGGCGCGCCGGTCCCCAGCCAGACCACGGCCGCGGTCAAATTCGATCTGAAGACGGCCTCCCGTTAAAGGCCAAGGCGGAAAGCCGCTTCAGCTTTGACCCGTGGCGGCCCAGCCGCCGCGGGTCCTTTTTTCGAGGGGGAGGGGTCAAAACCCTCGCTTGCCCGCCTCTAGGCTCAAGGCTATAGAGACCGCCCGTCCGGACTGGCTTAGGGCGCGTAGCTCAGCGGGAGAGCACTACCTTGACATGGTAGGGGTCACAGGTTCGATCCCTGTCGCGCCCACCAGCCTTCGCCGCGCAGCGAGAGAAGGCTGCCACGGCGAAGCCCGCAGGGCGAAGCTGGGCCGCTCGTCGAAACGGCCCAGCGTCATTTGACGGCGCAGTAGAGCCTGTAGCCGGCGTTTTCGCCGGGCGATGACACGCTCGAAAAGGCATCGTGCAGCACCGGCAGATAGGGCAGGTGCTTGTTGACCACCAGCCAGAACACGCCGCCTTTTCGCAGAATTGCGGACGCCTGCCGCACGATGGCGAGGCCCAGTTGGCGATCCTCGCTGCCGTCGCGGTGGAAGGGCGGATTGGAGACGACGAAATCGAGCGGCGCTGCGAACGGCAAGGTGCCGGCCGCATCCAGCCAGTGAAAGCACGCGCGCGGGTCGCCGACATTCCGCGTCGCGGCGGCGATGGCGCGGCGGTCTATGTCGACGAGCGCCAGCGCCTCGACCGATGCCGATGCCAACACGCTTGCGGCCAAGTAGCCCGCACCGCATCCCAAATCCGCACCGCGGCCCGCGAAGACCGGCAGATGCTCGGCCAGGAGGCGGCTGCCCGGATCGATCTGGTTCCAGCTGAACACACCGGGCTGCGACCACAGCTGGATTTCGCGGACATAATGGAGCGCGCCGTTTTGCAGGGCCTGATCGATTCCCTCAAGGTCGGCCGGGCGCCGGCAGCGGCAAATCCGATAATGCGCCTTGGCGAGCAGCGATGGCGCGAGCCCGAACTGCGCAAGCTCGCCGCCCAAACGCTTGCCGCCGCGATTGTTGGCCGCCAGCACGACGAGTTCGCCGCCGATCTCGAGAGCCATCAACGCCCGCGCCACGGCATATCGCCTCTCCAACGTTCCCGGCGGCGCGAGCATCGTCATGGAGGTCATGCTTGCCGCTGCGATCGTCTCGAGATCGGCGGCGCCGGGCATGAGCGGCGAGAATTGTGCCGCGCCCGCCGGAACCGAAACGAGGCCCTCGGGGATGGTCCCGTAGACACCATGTGCGAAACGCGCGGGCGCCGGACTGCTCGCCGTGGGTTCAGGTGGTGGCACCGTCTCCGACATTGAGCTATGCGCCTCCCGCCCGCGCCGGCGCGCGGCGCGGGGACGAACCGCGCCTCACCGCGACAGCGTGAATGTTGCCACCTATCCGGGCAGAGGCGAAGGCCTAACCGCGCCCGGCGGGAACTTCGGCCGCTGCGACGCGTTAGCCCTCCAGATCAATTCTTCCAGAGCGATTGAACGCCGGCTCGGCGCATCGTCAGCGGCCGACCACACAGCGTGGGTAAGGGCGACACGCCATGAACTACTCGGAGGTCGGCAGCCGCGCCGCGTGGCGGCGACTCATCGAGCCGATAGAGGGGCCGATCCGCGCCGAGTTGTTCAGCGTCGAACGGCTCGAGCAGCACGCCGAGAGTCTGGCCGCGGCGCAGCGCGTCTCCGACAAGATCGCGCGCGGGCGGCCGATGTCGGAGCGGCTGGCCGACAATGCCCGCGTCATCGCCGACGCCTACCGTGCCATCGTGGGCGCGACGCGCGCTCATCGTTCGGTGCCGCCCGCGGCCGAGTGGCTGCTCGACAACTACCACATCGTCGACGAGCAAATCCGCGAGATCCGCGATGACCTGCCGCTGGGCTATTACCGCAAACTGCCCAAGCTGATCGAGGGACACCTGCAGGGCTTGCCGCGCGTCTACGGCATCGCCTGGGCGATTGTCGCCCACACCGACAGCGCCCTCGACGTCCAAAAGCTCACCAAATTCGTCGAGGCCTATCAGCGCGTGCAGCCTTTGACCATCGGCGAGCTCTGGGCGATCGCGATCACGCTGCGCATCACGCTGGTCGAGAATCTGCGCCGCGTGGCCGAGGGCATCCTCACCCGGCTCGACGCCGCGGCCCAGGCCGACATGCTGGCCGAGCGAATTTTGGCCACAGAAGACGACAAGCCGGCGGCCGCGCTCGCCGGTCTCGACCGCGTCGCCTGGTCGGAGGCCTTCGCAGTCCAACTGGTACAGCGCTTGCGCGATCGCGATCCGGACACCACGCCGGCGTTGCGCTGGCTCAACGCCCGCCTCGCCGCCGACGGCACCACCGCCGATGCCGTGATCCGCCAGGAGGTGCAGCGGCAAAGCGCCACCAACGTCACGGTGCGTAACGTCATCACCTCGATGCGGCTCATTTCGGCCGTCGCCTGGTCCGAATTCGTCGAGAGCGTCAGCCTGGTCGATGCCGCGTTGCGGGCGGCGACCGATTTCGCCGCGATGGATTTCGCAACCCGCGATCTCTACCGCCGCGCCGTCGAGACGCTGGCGCTCGAATCGGGCCGCGACGAAGTCGACGTTGCCGAGCGCGCCGCTGCCTGTGTTGCGCGGGCGGCGAAGGGCGTGCCGCGCAGCGCGCGCGGCGCGCGGCGCGATTGTGACCCCGGCTATTATCTGATTGCGGAAGGCCGCCGCGCGTTCGAGAACGATCTTGAATGCCGCGTGCATCCCGCCACCCGGTTCTATCGGCGGATTTCCGGCGCCGGCATCGTCAGCTATGCCGCGATGATCGGGGTCATTAGCCTGCTGGTGGTCGCCGCGGCCCTGCTCGGGGTCGCCTATTGCGGCGTCGCCGGCTGGCGGTTGGCGGTCCTGGCGCTCACCGCGCTGGTTCCGGCCTCGGATCTCGCCATCGCAATCGTCAACCGCGTGATCACCCATCGCGTCGGCGCGATGCTGCTGCCGGGCCTGGAATTGCGCGACGGCGTTCCCGCCGAAATGCGCACGCTGGTTGCGGTCCCGACGCTGTTGACAACGCCCGGCGCCATCGCCGAGCAGGTAGCCCAGCTCGAAGTGCACTATCTCGCCAATCCCGAGAGCAATCTGACCTTCGCGCTGCTGTCGGATTGGAAAGACGCGCCGGCGGAAACCGCGGATGACGACGACGCATTGCTGGCGGCTGCCGCGCAAGGCGTTGCCGCTCTGAATGCGAAACATCCGCGGCAGGGCGCGGCGCGGTTCCTGCTACTCCACCGGCACCGGGTGTGGAACGGCGGCGAAGGCAAGTGGCTGGGCTGGGAGCGCAAGCGCGGCAAGCTGCACGAATTGAACAGGTTGCTGCGCGGTGCGGCGGATACGACGTTCATCGCCGTGGGTGGACGCAGCCCCGTCGTGCCGTCCGGCGTGCGTTATGTGATCACGCTGGATGCCGACACGCGGTTGCCGATCGGTGCCGCCAAGCGGCTGGTCGGCAAGATCGCGCATCCCTTGAACCGTCCGCAGTTCGACGGGCGCGCGGGGCGGGTGACTCGCGGCCACGCTATTCTGCAGCCGCGCGTCACGCCGTCGCTGCCGCTGAAGGACGGCGGCTCGCTGTTCCAGCGCGTGTTCTCGGGTCCGACTGGGCTCGATCCCTATGCCATCGTCGTGTCCGACGTCTACCAGGATCTCTATGAGGAAGGATCGTTCGTCGGCAAGGGCATCTACGAAGTCGATGCCTTCAAGGCGGCGCTGGAGGGACGGATTCCCGCCAATGCCGTACTCAGCCACGACCTGTTGGAAGGCATCTTCGCGCGCGCCGGTCTCGCCTCCGACATCGAGGTCGTCGAGGAATATCCCTCGCGCTATGACGTCGCCGCCGCGCGCAGCCACCGCTGGGTGCGCGGCGATTGGCAATTGCTGCCTTGGATTTTCGGCCGCGGACCGCGCGCCGCCGCACGGCGCACGCCGATTCCTCCGACCGGGCGCTGGAAACTGCTCGACAATCTGCGCCGTTCGCTGTCGGCGCCGGCAATGTTGCTGTCATTGCTGGCCGGCTGGCTGATGCCGCACGCCGCGGCAGCGGTGTGGACGGTCTTCATCTTGCTGCTGCTGGCGCTTCCGCCGCTGATGCCGGCTGTCTCGGCGCTCTTGCCGCGCCGCGTCGGCGTCTCGCTGCGCAACCATTGGCGCGGCGTGGTGCGCGACGTCGAGCTCGGTCTGCTGCAGACGGGTTTCCTGCTCGTCTTCCTCGCGCACCAGGCCTGGCTGATGATCGACGCCATCGGGCGCACGACGTTTCGGCTGTTCGTCCGGCGCCGCCGTCTGCTGGAGTGGGTGACCACGGCACAATCCAGCGCCGGCAAGAGCTTCGACCGCCGCACTCTGGCCGTCCAGATGGCGGCGAGCGCGCTTTCGGTCGCTGTTGCCGGCGTGGCGGTCGTGCGCTTGGGCCAGCACACCTGGCCGCTCGCAGCGCCGTTCGGGCTTCTATGGCTGCTGTCGCCGGTGATCGCGCATTGGGCGAGCTTGCCGCCGCCGTCGGACGGCGATCTTACCGTCGGCGAAAAGGATGCGCAGGCCTTGCGCCTGGCCGGCCGCCGCACCTGGCGCTTCTTCGAAACTTTCGTCGGGCCGCAGGACAATTTCCTTCCACCGGACAATTTCCAGGAGGCGCCCGAGCCGGTCGTGGCGCATCGCACCTCGCCGACCAATATCGGTCTGTATCTGCTCTCGGTGATCGCGGCCCGCGATTTCGGCTGGATCGGCACCGGCGATGCCGTCGAGCGGCTGGAAAACACCTTCGCGACGCTCGACCGGCTCGAACGCCTGTTCGGTCACTTCTACAATTGGTACGCGACGCAGGACCTGCGTCCCTTGGAGCCGCGCTACATATCCTCGGTCGACAGCGGCAATCTGGCGGGCCACCTCATTTCTTTGGCGCATGCCTGCCGCGAATTCGCCGGCGCACCGTTCGCCCCATCCTGGCGAAGCGGTATTAGCGATGCCGCCGATCTGGTGCGCGAGAGCGTGCGCGCGGCACATGGATGGGAGGCCAAGGCTGCCACGCTGACCGCGGCGCTCGACGATTTCGATGCTCTGCTGCGCCTGAACTATGCCAACGCAGCCGATCATCTGACGGCGTTGGAAATAAAAGCGGAGAAGCTTCGTGCGCTCGGCGCCGATGGCGCCGGCGATACGCCGGTTTGGATCGACGCCTTGTGCCGCACCATTCAAGCCCACAAGCGCGATGCGCAGATGCTGCAGCAGGACGGCGGCCGGCAGACCCCGGCTCTGGTCCAGGGGCGCCTGCGATACCGGCTGGAACGGCTGGCCGACCGCGCCATGGCGATGTTCGACGCGATGGAGTTCGGCTTCCTGCTCGACAGGAACCGGTTGCTGCTGGCGATCGGCTATCGCGCCAACGACGCTAGCCTGGACCCCAATGTCTACGACCTGCTGGCTTCGGAAGCGCGGCTTGCGAGCTTCGTCGCCATCGCCAAGGGCGACGTGCCGGTGCGGCACTGGTTCCGGCTCGGGCGCACGCTGACGCCGCTGCCCGGGGGCTCGGCGCTGATCTCGTGGTCGGGTTCGATGTTCGAATATCTCATGCCGTCGCTGGTCATGCGCGCGCCGGCCGGCAGCCTGCTGGCGGAGACCAACCGGCTGGTCGTGCGCCGCCAGCGCGCCTATGGCGCCGAGCGCGGCGTGCCCTGGGGGATTTCCGAATCCGCTTTCAGCGCGCGCGACATCGAGCACACCTATCAATATTCGAGCTTCGGCGTGCCCGATCTCGGCTACAAGCGCGGCCTGGCCGAGAATCTGGTGATCGCACCCTACGCCACCGGACTGGCCGCCATGGTCGATCCCGCCCATGCCGCGAGCAACTTCGCAGCGCTCGCAGCGCAGGGCGGCCGCGGTCCCTATGGCTGGTACGAAGCGCTCGACTATACCCCCGCGCGTCTTCCGGACGGCGCGCATGTCGTCGTCGTGCGCTGCTACATGGCGCATCACCAGGCGATGAGCCTGATCGCCATCGCCAATGCCCTGCTGGACGGGCGCATGCGCGAGCGCTTCCATGCCGAGCCGGCGATCCAGGCGGCCGAGTTGCTGCTGCAGGAACGCATGCCGCGCGACGTCGTGGTGGCGCGGCCGCCGCCGATGCATGTGGCGGAGACGGTCGAGATCGGAACTCTGGCAGCCGATGTCGAGCGCCGCTACAGCAACGCGCATAGCCGGCTGCCGCGCACCCATCTGCTGTCTAACGGCGCCTTCTCGGTGATGCTGTCGGCCGCCGGCTCGGGCTACACCCGTTGGCGCGACATTGCCGTCACCCGCTGGCGCGAGGACGGGACGTGCGACAACTGGGGCAATTATTGCTTCGTCCGCGACCTGCAGAGCGGTCAGACCTGGTCCGCCGGCTATCAGCCCAGCACCGCCGAACCCGACTCCTATGTCGCGCGCTTCACCGAAGACCGCGCCGAGATCGTGAGGCGCGACGGCGATCTCACCACCATGCTCGAAGTGCTGGTTTCACCGGAAGACAATGCCGAGCTGCGCCGGGTCAGTGTGAGCAACCACGGTCTGCGGGCGCACGACATCGAATTGACCTCCTACGCCGAATTGGCGCTGGCGCGGCAGGCCGACGACGTGGCGCATCCCGCTTTCGCCAAGCTGTTCGTACAGACCGAGTTCGTTCCGCATCTGGGTGCCTTGCTGGCGACGCGCCGCCGCCGCTCCGACAGCGATCCGATGGTCTGGGCCGCGCATATCGCGGTGGTCGAAGGCAATGGCGCGGGCGACGTCCAATTCGAGACCGACCGCGCGCGCTTCATCGGGCGAGGCCGCAGCGTGCGCAGTCCCGAGGCGATCGCCGAAGGCTGGCCGCTCTCCAACACCGCCGGTCCGGTGCTCGATCCGATCTTCAGCCTGCGGCGCCGCGTGCGGGTGACGCAGGGCGCGACCGTGCATGTCGCGTTCTGGACCATCGTCGCCGAGACGCGGGAAGCTCTGCTGGAATTGGCGGAAAAATACAGCGATATCGCGGCGTTCGAGCGCGTGCGCACGCTGGCCTGGACGCAGGCGCAGGTCCAGCTCCAGCATCTGGGCTGCAGCGCTTCCGACGCGCATCTCTATCAGCGCCTCGCCAATCACGTTCTGTATTCCGACAGCACGCTGCGGCCGCCTCCGGAGGCCATCCGGCGCGGTGTGCGCAAGGCGTCGACCTTGTGGGCGCATGGCATATCCGGCGATCTGCCGATCGTCCTGGTACGGGTGGCGGAGGACGACGACCTCGCTCTGGTGCGCCAGCTTCTGCGCGCCCACGAATATTGGCGCTCCAAGCAGCTTGCCGCCGATCTCGTCATCCTCAACGAGCGCGCCTCGTCCTACATCCAGGACTTTCAGGGCGCCATCGACGCGGCGGTCCGCACCAATCAGTCGATGCCGCGGATTTCGCGCAGCGACGCCAAGGGCGGCGTCTTCGTCCTGCGGGCCGATCTCATTTCCGGCGAAGTCGCCGAATTGCTCCAGGCGGCGGCGCGCGCCGTGCTGCGCGGCCAGCATGGCAGCCTGGCCGATCAGGTCAACGCGGCCCGCGAACGGCGTTCGGCCGGCGCGCCTCCGGCACGCCGCATGCTGCCGTCCCTTGCACCGGAGGCGCCCTTGCCGCGGCCGGCCATGGAATACGCCAACGGCATCGGCGGCTTCGTGGCGGAGGGGCGGGAATATCTGACGATCCTCGAAAACGGCGAGCGCACGCCGGCGCCCTGGATCAACGTCATCGCCAATCCCGTTTTCGGCTTCCAAGTTTCGGCCGATGGCGGCGGCTTCACCTGGTCGGTCAACAGCCAGCAGAACCAGATCACGCCATGGTCGAACGATCCGGTGGCCGATGCCGCGGGCGAAGCGATCTACATTCGTGACGAGGACACCGGCCAGCTCTGGTGCCCCGCCGCGGCGCCGATCCGCGAGAAGAACGGCCGCTATGCGGTGCGACACGGCCAGGGCTACAGCCGGTTCGAGCTCAACGCGCACGGCATCGGCGCCGAGCTGGTGCAGTTCGTTCCGGCCGGCGATGCGGTCAAGATCGCGCGGCTGAAGCTCACCAATCTGTCGGGCCGGGAGCGGCGATTGTCGGTGACCGCCTATGTCGAATGGGTGCTGGGTTCGGCCCAGCGCCAGGGCCGCACCGTGATCGTCACCGAGATCGATCCCAAGACCGGCGCGCTGCTGGCGCAGAACCGCTGGAACAACGAATTCGGCGAGCGCGTCGCTTTCCTCGACATGCGCGGCGAACAATCGGCCTGGACCGGCGATCGTGCGGAGTTCCTCGGGCGCGACGGAGCCGCCGACCGCCCGGCCGGGCTGGTCCATGGCGCGACGCTGTCCAACCGCTGCGGCGGCGGGTTCGATCCCTGTGGGGTGCTGCAGACGCGGCTGAAACTCAGTCCGGTCGGCGTGGCGGACATCGTGATCCTGCTTGGACAAGCCGCGTCGCAGCCGGACGCGCAGGCGCTGGTCGCAAAATACCGCGACGCCGATCTCGATGCAGCGTTCGGCGCGGTGACCCGGCAATGGGACGACATTCTGGGCGCGGTACAGGTGCGCACGCCCGACCGCGCCCTCGACATCCTGATGAACCGCTGGCTGCTCTACCAGACGCTGGGCTGCCGCGTCTGGGCGCGCGCCGGGTTCTACCAAGCCAGCGGTGCTTATGGCTTCCGCGACCAGTTGCAAGACTCGATGGCGTTGTGCGTGGCGCGCCCCGACCTGGCGCGAGCCCATCTGCTGCGCGCCGCGGCGCGGCAATTTGCCGAAGGCGACGTGCAGCATTGGTGGCTGGCCGAATCCGAACGCGGTGTCCGCACAAGGATATCCGACGACCGCGTCTGGCTGGCGCATGTCGCCGGCCATTATGTGCGCACCACCGGCGACACCGGCGTGCTGGACGAGCAGATTGCCTTCCTGGAAGGTCCGCCGCTGCCGCTGGGCGAACATGACGCCTTCTTCCAGCCGGCCATCTCGGATCGCAAGATCAGCCTGTTCGAGCACATCGTGCTGGCGCTCGACGCCAGCCTTGCCGCCGGCGTTCACGGCCTGCCGCTGATGGGCACCGGCGACTGGAACGACGGCATGGATCGGGTCGGCGAGGGCGGCAAGGGCGAAAGCGTCTGGCTCGGCTGGTTTCTCTATTCGGCCTTGACGGACTTTTCGACGATTGCCGAAGGGCGCGGCAGGCCGGATGCCGCCGGCAAATGGCGCAGCCATGCACTGCGCCTGAAGTCCGCCCTGGAGAGCGAGGCCTGGGACGGCGATTGGTATCGCCGCGCCTTTTTCGACGACGGCACGCCGCTGGGCTCGGTGACCAGCGCCGGCTGCCGTATCGATTCGATCGCGCAATCCTGGTCGGTGATCTCGGGCGCGGCGGAACCGGCGCGCGCCGCGCGCGCCATGGCGGCGGTGGACAAATATCTGGTACAGCGCGACCAGAAACTGTCGCTTCTGTTCGCGCCGCCGTTCGACCAGCCGGCCCACGATCCGGGCTATATCAAGGGTTATCCGCCCGGCATCCGCGAGAACGGCGGCCAGTACACCCATGGTGCGATCTGGGCGGCGCAGGCCTTTGCCATGCTGGGCGACGGCGACCGGGCGCACGAGCTGCTGTCGATGCTCAATCCGATATCCCATGCCGATAGTCCGGCGGAGATCCACCGCTACAAGGTCGAACCCTATGTCGTAGCCGCCGACATCTATTCGATGCCGCCGCATGTCGGCCGTGGCGGCTGGACCTGGTACACCGGCTCCGCCGCTTGGCTCTACCGGGTGGCGCTGGAACATCTTCTGGGGTTCAGGAAAACGGGCAGCCGGCTGCTGATCGCTCCCTGCATCCCGCATGGCTGGCAGAAATTCGAGATCGTCTACCGCCATAAGACGGCGCGCTACGACATCGTGGTCGAGAATCCGCTGAGCGTTTCGCGCGGCGTTCTCGCCATGCGGCTGGATGGCACGATGATCGCCGACCCTGCCCAAGGCATCGCGCTCACCGACGATGGCGCGGTCCACCGCTTGCAGATCGTGCTCGGCTAGGGCCGCGAAAAAGAGGCGGCGGGGCGTTAACCCCGCCGCTCAGTTCATCCGGGAACGGAGACGCAGCTACCGGAACAACGACAGAATGGTCTGCGGCGCCTGGTTGGCGATGGAGAGCGCCTGGACGCCGAGCTGCTGCTTGACCTGCAGCGACTGCAGCAGGGCGCTTTCCTTGGCGAGGTCGGCATCGACGAGGTTGCCGATACCGGCCGTCAAGGTGTCCGCCAGCTTCTGGGCAAAGCCCGACTGGATCGAGAACTTCTTGGCGCCGGCCGACAGCTTGGCGAGCGCGGAGTTCACGCCGGTGAGCGAGGTCTGGATGGTCGCGACCAGGGTCGAGGCTTTCGCCGAGGTCGAGATCGTCGCGGTGCTCTTCAGCGTCACGATCGAACCGGACAGCGACAGCTTCTGCGACGCGGTGGTGATGCGGCGCGTGCCGTCCGAAGACGCCAGGGCGGTGATCTGGGTCGTCGAGCCGTCGACCAGGTTGATGCCGTTGAACACGGCGTTCTTCACGATCGTGGAGATCTGGTCACGCAGCGCGACGAAGTCCTGGTTCAGGGCTTGGCGGCTGGACGTGTCCAGCGAGGTGTCCGCGGCCGACAGGGCCTTGGTCTTGAGCTGGATCAGCAGGTCCGAAATCGACTGGCCGGCGGAAAGCGCGGTGTCGATGGCGGAGGCGCCGCGGCTCAGGCTGTCGACGACCGCCGAATAGCCGGCGACGGCGCCGCGCTGGTTCTGGGCGATGGCATAGGTCGAACCATCGTCACGCGCGGACGAGACCTTGAGGCCGCTGTTGATCTGGCTTTGGACGTTGGTCAGCTGCGACTGCGTCGCGTTGAGGTACTGCAGGGCGACGAGGGCGCCGGTGTTTGTGTTGACGCTGAAGGACATGCTCAAACCCCTTTCTGGATTACGCGAGCGTTATGCTCTGGCATTGCGTAGGTAGTTTTCCGCAAGGGCCGTGCCGCGCCGGTTTAGGGATTTCGTAACGCTCGATTGCGTTCCGGACGCGCAATTTTCCGGTAGCTAAAATTT